>JBOHUW010000075.1:0-6908 GCA_050734895.1 Candidatus Dormibacteraceae bacterium
CCTCCGTACCCACCACCTGACTGCTGAGTACGGAGGAGCGAGCTCGACAGGATCTACTTCAGCCCTTCCATAATTTTAATTACTCGTAGGGCGGTGAGCTGCCAGCTGAACTCGGCTCCTCGCCTTCGGCCAGCTTGGCTCAAGCGATCTCGCAGCTGCTTATCTCCCAGCACCCGCTCCAACCCATCGGCGATTGCCTCCACGTCGGTCGGTTCCACCGAAATTGCCGTGCCCGCGGCCAACTCGGGCAGCGAGCCAGCATCTCCTATTACCGCCGGTAAGCCCTGCTGCATCGCCTCGAGTAGGGGTAATCCGAATCCCTCGTAAAGGCTGGGAAAGGCCAAAAGCGAAGCCTGCCGATAGAGGGTCAGCAGGGTCTCGTCGTCCACATGCCCAAGCAGCCGGACTTGGGGATCTTGAGCTAGATCGGTGGCCACCTTGCTCGGCTGCCAACCGGCTCCTCCTACCACCACCAACGGGGGGGGCGATCCGCGCTCCCTCAGCAATCGGTGGGCGGCAAGTAGGGAATGGTAGTTTTTGCGGGCTTCAATGGTGCCTACGGCGAGGATGAACCCCGGCTTCAATCCGGCCGGCATCTGCCCGCCTCGAACCCGCTCCAGGCCCGAGCCTTCCCCTACCACATGCAGCCGCGATTCCAGCCCGGGCCGAGGGTAGAAATTCAGTAAATCTTCCCGGGTGGTGTTGGAGGGCACCAGAATCGCCGCCGCTCGCCGCACTGCGGTGGGCACTAACCAGCCCAGATAGGCTCGCTGCTGCCAGGGCACCTCGTCAGGCCGTATCCGGAAGGCGAGATCGTGGATAAAAACTACCGCCTTGGGGGCTTTTCCTGATCTCCAGGGTGGAGCCGGCCAGTAGGGATAAAACATCAGATCAGCTCCCAACGAGGCCTCGACCGAAGGCAACCAGGCCAGCTTATTGAACATCTCGTGATGGGAGGGAGAGGAGATTATGGCCGGACTCCAGCTCTCCAACTGACTAGGACAGCCATCCGAACAGAGGAGGGTAAAGCGGTGGCCGACCTCGCCCCAACTGAGGAGGGCCCGGGTCAACTCTACCGCTACCGTCACCATGCCCACCCGGGGTCGCCAGCAGGCAGTTAAATCTATTCCCAAGTGAAGCGGAACCGAGAAGAGGGGTGGCGGATGCGCGCTTCCTTTTTTATCGGTCCCATTAAAGAGAAAGCCCTCCGAGTTAACGGAGGACTTTCTCACGAAGGGAGGGAGGGGTTTCAATTGGGGCTCACAAAAGGAGCCGTATTCATCATATGAAACTCTCCCGCCAGATCGAATGAGCAGCTGCGGAACTTATCCGGGACTTCGCCCAGATAATCAATTTCGAATGGTTCGAGATTAATCATTTGGGTGTGGCTGAGCGGTTCCCCTCAGCAATCTCTCCGTAGCGGTGATAAGCCTCGACCAATTTATCTGGTAAGGAGTTGGGATGGCCCTTGCGCAAAGCCTCGAAGAGATCGAAAATACAGCGCACACCGGCCAGATTGACCGCCAGCTCCCGAGTTAAGTACTGAATTAGCTGAAGCTTACGGAGATCTCTTTGTGAGTACCGGCGCCGGTTGGTGGCGGTTCGGAATGGGGATATCAAGCCAACCTCCTCATGCAGCATCAGAGTTCGTGGGTGCGCCTGAAGGATGTCGGCCGCAATGCTGATGGTATAGAGCGGCTTGTCCAGGTCAAACGTCGCCGGAAGGCTATTCATCACCCTCTCGAATCCAGCCCGGAACTCCCTTGGAGAGCATTGCCGGAGGAGTCCGACTCTTGATCAGATATTCTTGGGCCCCGAGGCGGATCCCTTTATCGACCAGCTCTCGCTCCCCGTAGTTGGAGAGGATGATTACCGGGATGTTTCTCGTGCCATCAGTCGAACGAAGGGTTTCGAGTACCGAAAAACCGTCTCGTTTAGGTAATCGGATATCGAGAAAAATAATATCGGGAAGAACTTCCTGAGCCAAGCCCAATCCCTCCTCGCCATCCTTGGCCATTGTCACCCGGTAACCGTCCAGTTCCAACTTCAGCCGGTACATCTGGGCTACCGCGGGATCGTCCTCGATAAAAAGAACGTGTATCTCTTCACTCACTGCTTTATCCTTCACTCACCCTTTGTTCGATGTCCTATACGGCTCGCTCGCGAGCAGCGATATCAGCTCCCCACAGCGATTCCAAATCGTAATAACTCCGCTCTCCGGGCAGGAAGATGTGTCCGACCACGGCATCGAAGTCAAGCAAAATCCACGACGCCTCATCATATCCGCCCACCGTCAGCGGCCGGATGCTTTGCTCTCTAGCCTGAGCTATCATCCCATCCGCAATTGCGCGCAGCTGCCGGTCGGTTTCTCCCTCACAGATGACGAAGTAGTCCGCGACCGAAGTCTTACCTCGGAGGTCGATTACCACCGGGTCCCAAGCCTGCTTCTCTTCAGCCGCTGCGACCAGTAGGTCGGCCAGGGCTTCAGATGAAAAATTTAAATCCAATTCTTCAGATTATGCACCCTTTTTTATCTTTCTACGTAAAGATCATGCTCGAGAATATAGTCAGCCACCTCTGGAGTCAGCATCGGACGAGCCAATTCAAACTCTCGGTTACGAAGCAGCGAGCGAATCTTAGTTGCCCCTACAGCTGGAGTGACCGCCGCCGTGATCCGATATCTATCTAGAGGAACACCCAACCGGGACAACTCCAGCTCGGTGGGTAGGGAACGGCCGTGGCGGGGAACGACCACCAGCCGAGCTCGCCGTAATACCTCCTCCCACCGCTCCCAGGAAGGTAGCTCGTGGGCGGCATCCCATCCCAAAATCAGATGCAGTTCGGCTTGGGGCAGCTCCATCTGGAGCTGATTCAGGGTGTCCACCGTGTAGGATGGGCCAACCCGTTGTAGCTCCAGCTCTCGAACCTCCAGGTGGGGATGACCTCGCACCGCCAGCTGGCACATCGCCAAACGGTGCTCGGCGGTTGCTATTGCCGGGACTCGGTGGGGTGGATCAGCGGCGGGGATAATCAGGATTCGCTCCAGGTCGCAACAATGCCGAGCCACCTCGGCCATCGCCAAATGCCCCCGATGAATCGGATCAAAGGTTCCTCCGACCACCCCGACCCTCAAGGTTGGTACTCGAACTCGAACTCCCCGATCGTCACCTTATCGCCCAGAGTCGCTCCTGCCGCCTCCAGGGCGGTAGAGATCCCGAGTCGGTCAAGCTGGAGCTGGAACCACTCCAATCCCTCCACCGAATCCAGATCGGATCGGGTGATCAGTCGCTCCAGAGCCGAGCTTGAAATCCGGAAGCCCTCGGCTCGGCGTTCCACTTGGGGCGCCCCAGTCAGCCGGCGGAGGTGGGTGATCGGAGGGGGGGCGGCAAAGGTTTGGCCGGGTGGTGCTGCGGCTACCGCCTCGATCAGCCTATCCCGCAAATCGGAGATCCCCTCGCCACTCAGCGCGGAAGTCCAGCATATCGCCGGATCTTTACTGAGCGCCTGGCGAGCTTGTGCCGCGGGCAGATCAACCTTGTTAAAGGCGATGATCGAGGGCCGCTCAATCAGAGTTGGCGAATAAGCTTTCAGCTCCGCAATGACAGCGGCCAAATCGGCCTGGGGCTCAGCCGCTGCCCCATCAACCACGTAGAGGATAAGTCGGGTACGCTCGATGTGGCGGAGAAAGCGCAGACCCAATCCGGCCCCGGTGGCGGCGCCGGCGATCAAACCGGGTATGTCGGCCAGAATGAGCGGTGCCCCCGCCTTCCCCTCGGCTACCCCCAACTCCGGATCGAGGGTGGTGAAGGGGTAAGCCCCCACCTTAGGGGTGGCCGCGGTCATCGCCCGTAGCAGGGAGGATTTACCTGCATTGGGGGCTCCTACCAAGCCGATATCGGCGATCAGTTTGAGCTCCAACCGGATCGTCAGCTCCTCGCCGGGGAGTCCGGGCATGGCCATTCGGGGAGCCTGCTGACTGGAGCTCTTGAATCGAGCATTACCTCGTCCGCCAAACCCGCCTCGGGCAACCACTAACTCCTCCCCCTCCCGGGCCAGATCGCCTATCACCTGGCCGGTGTCGGCGGTAAATACCACGGTTCCCACCGGGACCTCCAACCGAAGGTCCTTGCCCGCTCGGCCATGTTTCAGGCCACCCCGGCCAGCCTCTCCATCCTCGGCTCGTCGCCGCGGCTGGCGGAGGAGGTGGTGGAGCGAGGACAAACTGCGGCTGGCGATGAGCAGAATCGATCCGCCCCGGCCGCCATCACCCCCATCAGGGCCGCCTCGAGGCACATATCTCTCCCGTCGGAAGGAGACTGCTCCTCGGCCCCCATGACCGGCACTCAGTTGAAGCTGAACCTCATCGACAAGTGCCATTTAGGGTGCTCCCGGTATCTCTCCTCGAACGGGGGGAGAGGGAGAGACTAGCCTACGGAGACTCGGCGGCCGCCTCGGCCAAAGCGGTGGTAGTTGACCTCTCCGGTCACCAGGGCAAAAAGAGTGTGGTCACGACCCAGTCCGACGCCCGCACCGGCTTGAATCCGAGTTCCTCGCTGGCGCACCAGAATAGCCCCCGCATTTACCGCCTGACCTCCGAAAACCTTAACGCCCAACATCTGAGGATTGGAGTCGCGTCCATTCTTGGAAGAGCCTCCGCCTTTTTTATGTGCCATCTAACCCTTAGCCCTCGATTGAAAGAATCTGGAGCTCGGTCAGATCAGCTCTAGCCCCACGGCGCACCCGAACTCGCTTCTTGGATTTAAAACGCATCACCTGAATCTTGCTCCCTCGGGGATGCGCCATCACCTTGGCGGTGACTGAGCAGCCGGTCAGCTCAGAGGGCTGAATCCTTACCTGCTCTCCGTTGGAGACCATCAAAACCTGTTCCATTACCACCTGCTCGCCCAGCTCCGCCGCCATTCGATCCACTAGGATGCGGCGACCCGGGGTCACATGGTGCTGTTTACCACCACTGACCATCACTGCCGAGAGAGGATTAACTGCTTCAGACATCGCGAACAATGCTACATGATTCTATCTCTCGGTTGAGGTAAACCTCGCCCTTACATCGTTCCGATCCTGGGCCTGCAGCGCGTCGCAGATGGCCAGGGCGGTGAGGAGAATCGCGGCCAAAGCACTGATTCCGATGACAATCCCCGCGCTCCAAATCGAAGACCAAACGGCCGGGCTCCAGCTCTCGTCAAAGCTAATAAACCAGGGCGAGAGAAACTGCCAAACCCCGACCCCCAGGGCAAGCAGAAAGACCACCAGAAGCCAGATTGAACTCTGGGCTTGATTCACGGCTCTTCCCTCCACTGCTCCATCCGAGTTGCCGGCGATCCGGATTCCTTCTGGCGTGCCACTTCCTGATTAAGTGCCTTGGCCAACAGTCCTAACAGATCGTCCACCTCTACCTCCGGTGGAGTTGGAGTCCCCAGGACAGAACCCGTGGCTGCGGCCGCAGCCCGCCGCTGTTTGAAGTGGGTCATAAGGCCGGAGATGGCCAGCCAAAGTCCGATTAGGGCGAGGCCGATCAGGGCTACTCCCACCGCCACCTCACTCTTGGTGCTGTCGGCCCAGTCGGTACCCGTTTGCTGCGAACCCACTGCCCACGGACTGAGCAAAAGCCAGCCTCCGGCCAATCCGACCACTACCGCCCAGGTGGTAACAATCACGTGACGGAACGCCATTATCATTCAAATTCCTCCTACATTGCCTCTACATTCGCCGTAAGCCGACTAGGTAACTCTTCAGCCCTCGGGATCACATCGCCTCCCTCTGATACTGCCAGGTATCTCTCTATTCGATCGGCGGTCAACTCCAGTAGGGGGCGTGCACTGCGGTTACGACGGCCGAGTATCAGGCAGGCCGCCCCGATCAGTGCCAAACGTCTGGCGGTGTCGGAAACCTTCGCCTTCGCCCGCAGCGGAACCTCGCGCAGGAAGAGGCTGGCCAGGAAGGCGATCAAAGCCGCTGCCATCCCGACCAGGAAGGCGGGGTGCAACGCATCGGCCAAGCCGAGACGCAGGGCGTGAACCAACTGATCGAAGAGCGGCGCCGCGGCGGGCGGGAAGCTCGCCTTGAGTTGGGCCAATCGGCCCGGATCGAAGGCCTCCTGGGCACTCCCCGAAGAGAGCTGGGGCAGCTTGAACTGGGGTGGCAGGTGAAGAGCGGCGATCCGCTGTCCGACAGTAGTCGTCATCTCATGGGAGAGGATGGAACCTAGAATCGCTGTGCCGAGAGTTCCCCCGAAGGTCCGCCAAAACTGGATCTGACTGGTCGCGACGCCCAAAAATCGTTTGGGCAACGCGCTCTGCACCACTGAGAGGGTGAGTGGAAAGGTGATTCCCAACCCTGCCCCTATGACCATGATCGAAGCCGTGGCACTCCACTGACTGGAGTCGGGGCCGATGCTGCTCAGTCCCCACAACCCTCCGGCTATGGCCAGGGCTCCGAGCAAGGCGAGAAAGCGGTAGCGGGCGATGCGGAGGATCAGCTGTCCACTCACCGCGCTGAAGAGAATCAACATCAGCATCATCGGGATCAGCAGATTGCCCGAGTTGGTAGCACTCACCCCCAGCACTCCCTGATAGAGGAGGGGAACGAAGAAAATCACCCCAAACATCCCGATTCCGGAGAAGCAGGTGATAATTACCGAGGTGGCGAATTGGTTGATCTTGAAGAGTTCAAATGGAATGATCGGCTGCCCCGCCCACCGAACCTCGATTAGAAAGAAGACACCCAGCATGACCAGACCGCCTACTATGGGAGGGAGCACCTGAGGAGACGTCCAGTCGTGATCGCTGGTCATGCTCAGGCCGATCAGGAGTGGAATCAGACCCGCGGCCATTGTCGCTGCGCCGAGAAAATCGATCTCCCTCCAGTTTGATTTGGAGCGGACATAGGGC
>JBOHUW010000076.1:0-6893 GCA_050734895.1 Candidatus Dormibacteraceae bacterium
ATGCTTACCTACACCCGCCAACTCCCGGTTCCGGTAGCTCTGCGAGATGTGATTGCTCCCAGTCAGGTTGACGGCCAGCTCCAGGCCGCGCTGAGTGATCAGGGATGGCGGAGTAATCGGCGAGGCGAGGAGTTGGGACTGCCCGAGCTTGAGCGTTCGCCACTAACCAGCCATACCGCGGTTTATGAGGCGATTGCCAACACCTTGGGAGTGCCGACCTTCAACCTGCTGGCCGGCAGTCTGCGCCGGATCAACGATAAGGGTCAATCCCCAACTGAAGTATTCACCGCTCTGGCCATGACCATGGCCGAGGCCGAGCTGGCCGCGATGGCGGTGCGGGCCGAGCAATCCCGGGCCCGTCAGGCGCTGCCGGTGGGGTTGATGATAATCCCTCTCCTGTTACTGATCGGATTTCCTCTGGTTGCCGGGTTGGCCCATGTTTTTGCCTAGGAGTGTGACGCTTGAGCAAATCGCTTGGCCAGCGATTTGGCTGCTGATCAGCGCACTTCAGCTCTGGGCTGTGCTGCTTATTCTGGGTCTTCCCGACTTCGCTCAAGTAGGCGGCTTCCTGAGCAGCGGGGTCCCTACCTGGGGCGGTGCGGTGGCCCTGCTCCAGCTGCTTCTCTGGTTCTTCGTGGTTGGCCTGTTGGGGGGAGCGATAGGCCAGCTAGGCCGGGGGGCGAGAGTAATGATCAGGCGGCAGCGAGCCGGGCAGCTGTGGGGAGGGGCAGTGTTGTTGATCGGGATCTGCTTACTCTTGGCCGGCCTGCTTCATCACCTCGCTCCGCCCCCGCTGGTGATGAGCGGGGGCTCGCTCGAGGAGGCCAGAGTTGAACTCACCCAATAATTACAGCCCGCCCATCTTCATTCCGCTCTTCTCCCCGCCCGATGATGAGTTGGCGGCTGCCCTACTGCGTCAGGTTATTACCTCTCCCACCCAGGTGGTAACGATGCCTCTGACCGGGTTGGAGTTTTTCTCCTCGGCGGGGGAAGTGGGACGGCAGCTGGATCGAATCTGGACCTTGCGGGTACCGGCCGGCAGTCATCCGGTGTTGCTGCTGCTCCATCATCCCCAACTGCCAGAATATCTGACTGGATTGGATGCCGACTTTTTTGTCGGTATGGAAGAGGGTGACGAAGCCGGCTTCTACGCTGATTGCTCAAGGGTGCGAGTGATCGCCTCGACTGATCCCCACGAGATTACCCGGACGGCATTGCGAATCTGGTCAGAGCAGGAGCCACCCAATCTTTTAGAGGAGTTGGGCGATGATAAACAACTCTTTGATGCTCTCTTTGGTAATCCGCCCAATGTAGGGGTGAACGCTCCCTCGTCAGCTCGGATCAGCCCGGTGCAGTCCCAACCTCCGGTCGACCCCCTCGCTGCTCTGGCCGAAGTGAAGATGGCGGAGGCCGAATTCTCGGCTCCGCCGCTGCCCGGTCGCCGGTGTCCCACCTTGGCCGGCAGCTCGAACCCTCTCCTCTCCCGGTTGGCGGGTTGGCCGTCACGCCTCTTTCGTAAGCGGGAGATGGTAGTTCCTGAGGAGATCGCCGATCTCCTGTTGGGGGTTAATCCGGCCCCGGTGGTGGTGGTCGGTTCGCGTAAGGGGGGAGTTGGCAAGACTGCCTTCAGCGCCGGATTGGCTCAAGTTTGTGGCTACAGCTTGGACGGCCGGGCGGGAGTTGCTGCCCTGGTCGATCAAAACATCAACAATGCCGACCAGTGGGGGCGGTTGATGGTGGCTCAAGGGGTGGGCACGGTGCGCCAGATAATGGCGGCGCTGGAGAGCGGTGAGGATTTCCCCCCGCCCCCAACCTACGCTCGAACTCCGGCGCTGGCCGTTTATCCGGAGTCGCGTGATTCTGGTGATGGCTATCCGGCGGCCTTGGTGGAGCGATTTGCCGGCAACCTCCGTCGCCGCCATGTGTTTTCGGTGATCGATCTCCCCAACGCTCTTCCGGCTTACACCTCGGCTGAGGCCGCGGTTGCCGCCGCCTACATCGGGCAGGCGGATTTGGTGGTGGTACCGACCACCGATGATCCAAACTCACTGCGTGGAGCCCTGGAGTATCTACAGGCTCCATCGATGCGCGACAAGCCGGCCGTAGTTCCGTACATCGTCTCTCCGGAGCGAGATATTCGAGAAAACCGAGGAGTGCAGGGGTTGTTAGAGCAGATTGGGCACCGCGCCGCGGCCGTGGTCACCTTCCCCAAAACCGAGAAGGCAACCCTAGCCGTGGTCCAGGGGAGCTCGATCTTGGAGGTGGATGCCGCTTTATGCCAGGCCTATGTCGAGTTGGCGACAGTGGTCGCTCGGACGCTTATGGGGAGAGCCGCATGAGGCTTCGATGGAGCCGTCGAGAGGATTCAGAGCAGATGGTTGTTGAGCGCCTGACCAAGGTGTCGGCTTTGGTTTATGCCTTGCTCCACGATGTGGCTACCTGGTTTTCTCGCGTTGAGGGGGCGGTCGACCGGGAGAAGTTTCCGGAGTACCGTTTGGGTCCGGTAGCTGAGCTCAGCTCAGCCGAGCAGCGGCTGGCAACCTACCTCAATGCCTCGATTTTGGCTGGTTGGAAGCCGGTGGTCGAGGGCTGGTTGTTGCGCGGCTACGGTTATCGACCGGCCTTTGGTCGCCATCTGCGGCTGGTGGTGACAGAGGAGAGATCTAAGGGATTCCGAGCGGTAGTCAAATGGAAAGATCGCTCCGAAATCGAGCTGCCCGAGGGGGGCCGCTGCTCCCCCGCCGGCCGGTGGGGATTGGAGGTGGTGATCGCGCCTGATTTGCGTAGCATATCGACGGTCAACTGGATAATCCAACCGGCCTCTTGAACGAGCAGTATCTGCCGCTAGGGCCGGTGGATCGACGGCAGGCTTACCGCCGCCATCACCTCCGTAAATTGGGGAGTGGCGGTGGACGTGGTGCGCTGGCGATCGCCATAGTAGGATTGCTGTTGGCGGGAGTTGGAGTCTGGCTAAATTTGCTTCCCAATCAATATGAGGTGAGCCAAAGTGCCTCTGCCTACTTCATAGGAGGGGTTCGGCTGGCCGCTCAGAGCGATGGCAGTTACGCCGGGCCGGGGGGCGTGTTGCTCCTGCATTCAGATCGAACAGGCATCGAGGCGGCGGCCTCAACGGCGATTCACGGGCAGTCTTCGAGAGGTCGCTGTTGGTGGGCAAGTGGAGCATCGTTTGAAGAATGCAGCTTTCAGCTGGGTAATCGTCGGCTCAAAGCTTTGGATCGGCGAGTCAGCTATGGCTGGTGGCGGCAATACGACGATGGCGAGGAGGTTGAATTCACGATTCGGGAGCATAGGGTGGTATTGGTCCCCTTTGCGGTTGGATTGCGTTAATTAAGTTGAAATTCCGAGCAGGGGCGGCGACAGGGATGTGATAACATTTTGCTATGACTTGCATTGGGATTCGTGAGATTACCAGGAGCACTTCCAAGGTCATTCATCGTGCTGCTGGGGGAGAAACAGTTTTGATTACCGAGCGCGACAGACCAATCGCGATGCTAGTGCCCTTACCCCGGACGGGAGACCTAGTGATGGACCAACTGATTCGTGAAGGTAAGCTGACCCCGGCCAGTAACCCGGGGGGAATAGAGGCACTATTGGCTATAACCCCGGTGCCAGCAAATGACGGTCAAGACACTGCTAAGGTGATCTCGAAATTGCGCGATGATCGATTGTGATCTATCTGGATAGCTCGGCAATCGTAAAGCTGGCTCGAAGTGAGTCGGAAACTGCTGCATTGCGGTCTTGGATAGCTGCTCATCCAGAACCTTTGGCTACTTCGGCATTAGCTCGCACTGAAACAGCTAGAGCCTTGGCCCGTAGTCAACCGGCGGCGCTGACGGTACTGCCTGCAGTCTTGGCCCTACTGCATCAGCACTCGGTTACCGATGCAATTCTCGATTCAGCGGCAAGGCTTCCCGGATCAAATCTGCGCAGTCTGGATGCCATCCATCTAGCGACTGCGGAAGACCTCAGATCGACCTTATCATGGTTTATTGCCTACGACCACCGCTTGATTGATGAAGCACGGAAACGGGGATTGCCAGTGTCTACTCCGCTTCCACCGACGTCGAACCTGTAGCCCACTCAACCAATCGCCAGGCCTCGATCACCTCGTCAGGCCCCCAAACCAGATCGACCGAGGGGAGATCCATACCAGGGGTAGTGCCGGATAGCGATACTATCGCCAAACTTGGACGATCGGACGTAAAACCCGGAATCCGAGTCGCATCCTGCGCGAGTTTAGCTAAATCATCTTTATCGAATGGGGTTCCAAGCCATTTGATAGAACCAGCGAAGAAGATGCGTTGGGCCACTGGCGATCGGTCGGCCCCTACCAGATCGACTTCGGGGTCAAATTGACGGTTCCACCAGCCACCCAGGGCTTCTACTTCCGACCAGGGGGTGGTTCCGGAGGCCAGCGCCAGCGTCAGCGAGTGACGGATAAGAGGCTCGATGGCGCGACCACGCCAACTCTTCCAACGTCGTTCCACAATTCGAAAGGCCGCCTGGGGTAGACCCCGGCGTACCTGCTCGTAGGCACTTCGCAAGGCCGCCAAAAAGAGCTGGAGATTGGTGTCCGCAATGCGGTAAAGGGCGGGTTTTCCAGCCACTGTCGACAGCGGTTCATCAATCGCTAATATCTGTTTTTCCTCAACCAGCCGATGGAGGAGCGGAGAGAGGGACCCGGAGGGGAGGGGGCCGTGCCTTCCCCCTGCCGCAGAGGCAATGTTGGCCTGGGTCCGATTGCCGCTACCTACCGCCTCCAGGACTCGCCGAGCCTGATCTGGCGAAGGGAATTCCGCCATAAGCGTCGAATCAGGTGAGCTGAAGAGGATTGAAGTTGGATCGTGGCACTCCTGTTCAATAAACCGCAGGGCGGGAGTGCGAGGCGACCAGCCCTGAATAATAGTCGGCAGACCACCAGATACCAAATAGGCGTCGAGCGCGTCGGCACCGTTAAGCCCGAGAGCATCTGCCGTCTCCGCAGGATTGAGTGGCCCCAGAATAAAATTATGCGCGCGGCCAAAAAAAGGACGATCGTAGGCGGTAAGTCTTTCCATCATATGGAGGTCGCTCCCCAACAGGAGCAGCAAGACCGGCCTTTGACTCAGCCAGCGATCCCATGCCATCTGCAGGGTGCCATCAAAGGCGTCATCCTGTTCAGCCAGCCAAGGCAGCTCATCTAGGACAACGATCGTTGGTTGATCTGGAATAACTGATGCAAGCAGGCGAAAGGCATCCACCCATCGGCCACTTTCCAGGCTTGGAAGCAGCTCTGAGTGTGGGGATAGAGAGGATTCAACGAGCGCCACCGAAAATCTACTCACGGATTCTCTTGGCGATTCACCTTTGATTGCTGTAAAGAATAAGTTTGGCAGCTTCGAGCGGTCACAAAATTCTTGTGCCAGCCTTGATTTCCCCACCTGCCGGCGCCCCCGGATGGCAACCGCACTTCCTGTGCCGGTAGACCTTACCTGATCCAGGCGCTTGCGCAAAACGGCAAGCTCCCTCTTTCTGCCTACGAAACCAGTCACTTTGAAAAGTATATAGATTCAATCTAGGTAGATCAAATCTAGGCGCCCGCAAAGGCAAAACAATATAATTGCCCCATGCCTCGTCGACAAATCACCAATCGCACCGCTCGCTCGGAGCTGTTGGAGCTCGTGAATGTCGGCCCGGCGATAGCGGGCTATTTCGAACGGGTGGGCATTACACGGACCAGCCAGCTCGCCGGCAGGGATGCGGTCGAGATCTACAAGCAGATGTGTGAAGCGGATGATCGGCGACATGACCCGTGCCTGCTTGACACCGTGATGTCCGCTGTGGATCAGGCGGATGGGCAGCCTGCCCAGCCGTGGTGGAAGTACACCGTCAAGCGCAAACGCCTACTGGAGGACCAGAATAGATGACTATCGACTTCTCTGCCGCTGAAGCATTAATGGCTACGCATGCCCGGATCCTCGATCGCCGCCGAGCTGCAGCGCCTCGCTGCCCAGCAGCAGGACGACGGAGGTTGGCCAGTTGATTTCGCAAGCTACTCGCCGGCGGCTGCCCTTGAGTGGCGCGGCCACATGACAGTGCGAGCCATGTCGATCCTGCAGCGCAACTCCATAATATGACCACCCGTATTGAATTTTTGATCGCCGCTAATTCTGCAAGACTGAAGCCATGACCAACCTTACATCCGGCTGGGAGCAGCGGCTTGTCTCCCTGTGGGCTTCCATAGATGAGTGCGACCCCGCTGATTTCCGCGCGAAGATGCAGGCGCTGACTGGTGAACTTCCTTCAGGCGATGCCGTCGCGCTTTTTGAGCTCGCCTCGGCGAATGACTCTACTGGCCAGGAAGATGAGGCTGCCTCGCTCTATCGAAAAGCCCTCGATGCGGGATTGACTGGGGAGCGCCGCCGCCGCGCTGTCATTCAGCTCTCCAGCACCTTGCGTAACCTCGGACAGGTGAAGACCAGCGTTGCCTTGCTCAGCGCTGAGCGGAAGGCCGGTTCGGATCACCTCGATGACGCCGTCGACGCATTCTTGGCCCTAGCGCTTGTGGACACAGGACGTGAGAGGGAAGCGGTGTCCCTCGCGCTTGGCGCTCTCTCTCGCCACCTGCCCAGATACCGCCGTTCCCTGGCGCACTACGCCAAGGCTATCGCCGATACGTCCAAGTAACCGCCTGTTCGGATGTCATGCTATCTACGGAGCTCCACAAGGGATCTGCGGCCGAGATTCTGGAAAAAGCAGAGTAGGTAGCCGTCTGGGTCAGCCACAACAAATTGACGATTACCAGCCGAGAAGTCGCCGGTTCGATACCAGCGTTCTTCCATCGGTATGAGCAGTTCGTATCCGGCTGCAAGAACACTGTCATGAAGTAGGTC
>JBOHUW010000077.1:0-6884 GCA_050734895.1 Candidatus Dormibacteraceae bacterium
ACATGAGCGTTGGTGATCAGATAGTTCTTGCCCACCGAATAAGCGCTGCCGGTCACCAGGCCGCCGCAACCTCTTCCTTGGACTCGGTATACCGAGTCTGCCGCGGCATTGATTTGAGCGGTGTTAACCGAGGCGGGCAGCTGGAGGGGGGCTTCGGAGAGAGAGGGGGTACTGAGTCCAGCAAAGGTCTGTTCAAACTGGGCCAGAAATTGGGGAGGATTAGGCATTCGAGCCGAGATCGATTGCAGGATGACCGAACTTTGGAGCAGCTGTCGCAAGGGCTGATTAGAGGTTTGCTGGAAAGAGAGGCCCAAAAATCCCGCAATGAGCAGGATGACAACGGCGGAAACCGCGCTGCCTAAGATTCGCTCTGGCAAATTAAGCGTGATTCTTCGGGTTAGCCCGTAGCGTAGGAGATCTCCCAGCCAGGCGCCCACTGCCGCGCCTAGGCTGCCCATAACTACCAGGCTGAAGATGGCGATCAGGGGGCGGCTGAGCTCACGGCCTACTCCCCAGGAGATAATTAGGGGTACTAGGGCAGCTCCGGCCAGCAACCCGAGAATGAGACCAAGGTTATGGCTGAGGGAGTTCAGCACTCCGCTTCGGTAGCCACTAACCACCCCCATCAAGAGGGCAACGATGATTAAAAGATCGACGATTGTAACTCCCTCATATATTTTGCAAACTAAATTTGGACGAGGCAAGGCTAGCCCCCAATGCATAATATCGGGTTGTGATACTTCTGGATGATGTAGGCGAGTGGGCTCCGGCGGTTATCGGCCTAGGAGTGGTATTTTTGGTGGCCAGCTTGGGCACGGTTGGCCTGGGATGGTGGGTGATGCGGGGTGAGGCTAGGAATCGTCGCCAGCAGCACCTGGGCTCTCCCGAGCCGGGATCCGGAGAAGAGATAACCCACCGCAGGTGATGTCGGTTACCTGGCCTTTCGAACCTTCGGTTTATATCGGCTTGGCCGGTCTCATGTTGGGCTACGGTTGGCTGGCTCGGGATCGGTTGGATAACGATCGAAGGCCCCTCTGGTTTTTGGTTGGTCTGGTGGTGCTCTGGCTTGCTCTGGAAACTCCGATCGACACGATTGGGGAGGAGTATCTGGGCAGTGTCCACATGATCCAACATGTTTTGTTGGGCATAGTAGCGCCGCCGCTGCTGCTGCTCGGTCTCTCGCCTGCCATGGCTACCCTTCTGTTTAAGTATGTTCCTGGACTGAGTCAACTAACTCGGCCGCTGCTCGCCCAGCTGTTAGCCGCCGCCGCCTGGATACTCTGGCACCTTCCTCCTCTCTACAACCTGACTACCAGCCACCTCCAGATTCACATCGGGGAGCATCTGATGTTCATTGGGGTGGGTCTGCTCCTCTTCTGGCCGGTCATCGAGAACACGGCTCAGACCCTTGCCCATCCACTCTCGGAGGGCTGGAAAATCCTCTACCTGGGGTTTGCTACCCTCCCTCAGGATGGGGTGGCGCTGCCGCTCCAGTTCGGGCGCAGCGTCTTCTATGCTCAGTACCAGTCGGTCCCGAGCCTTGCTCCGGGCTATTCTCCTCTGATTGATCAGACGTTGGCCGGGGTTTTTATGATGTTGGGTCCCAACCTGGTGATCGGAACGATTCTGATCACTCTCTTTTTTCGCTGGCTGAGGAGGTCCGAGCAGCGTCAACTGGAGCTGGATGAATGTCAGCCTGTCGCAGGGGCATGAAGGAGCGGACGTAAGGCACCTTCTCGAAGTTGTAGGGGGCCGGGGGTGAGGTGGTGGCCCACTCCAGGGTATAACCCTCCCATGGGTCATCTCCCGCCACCTCGCCATTGTGCCAGCTCCAGATGACGTTGATAATGAAGAGCAGAACCGAGGCGGCGATCAGGAAGGACATGACGGTGATAAAGACGTTGGTGACTCCCCACCCCTCTTCGCCAAATCCGCCGGGATAGGTGTAGATGCGCCGGGGCATGCCCTCCAGGCCGAGGGTGTGCATCACCAGGAAGGTGCCGTTGAAGCCGAAGAAGAGAGTCCAGAAGTTCCATTCGCCGACGGTTTCGTTGAGGAGGCGTCCGGTTACCTTGGGAAACCAGTAGTAGATTCCGGCAAAGATGGTAAATACGCTGCCCCCAAAGAGAACGTAGTGCAGGTGGGCAACCACGTAGTAGCTCTGATGGAGCTGAGTGTCCACCGGGACCGAGGAGAGATAGATTCCGGTGATCCCTCCGATCAGGAAGGTGGCAAGGAAGCCAAAGGCGAACTTCATCGGCAGCTTGAAGTCGATCGAACCCTTCCAGGCGGTGGCGATCCAGTTGAAGAACTTAATTCCGGTCGGAACCGCAATCAGCATGGTCATCACCATAAAGAAGGTTTCCAGGTAAACATTCATGCCCACGGTGAACATGTGATGGGCCCAAACCGCCAGGGAGAGGAAGACGATGCCGAAAAGCGCTATGACCATGGATCCATAACCGAAGACCTGCTTGCGGCTGAAGACGGGAATGATCTCGGAGATCATCCCAAAGCCGGGCAGAATCATGATGTAAACCTCCGGATGCCCGAAGAACCAGAAGAGGTGCTGGTAGAGCACCGGGCGACCGCCGGTGGAGGCAAAGAAGTGGGTGCCGAATTGGCGATCTAACTCCAGCAGGAGCATCGCCGCGGCGAGTGGGGCTCCAACTAGCAGGAGCAGGATGGAGGTCGAAATCTGGGCCCAAACGAAGAGCGGCAGCCGGGTCAGGCTCATTCCCGGGGCGCGCAGGGCGACGATGGTGGTGAGGAAGTTGGTCGAGGCCATGATTCCGCTGATCGCCCATAGGATGAGGCTGAAGATCCAGAGGTCGGTACCGAGATTTCGGCTGTACTGAAGTTCGGTGAGGGGCGGATAACCAGTCCAGCCGGCATTTAGGGTGCCACCAGGGAGGAAGAAGGCAAGATAGTAGACGGCGATGGCCGCCGGAATTATCCAGAAGCCGAGCAAATTGACTCGCGGGAAGGCCATATCCCGGGCCCCGATCATTAGGGGTACGGTGTAGTTGGCGATCCCGGTCATGAAGACGGTAACGAAGAAGAAGATCATCGTTACTCCGTGGGTCGAGACCAGCTGATTGTAGGTGTCAGCGTTGATGATCTGGAGGTTGGGGGCGGAGAGCTGGAGCCGCATGATAAGCGCGAAGATGCCAGCGATCACGAAGCTGAGTATTCCGGTGACCATATACATGATCCCGATCAGCTTGTGGTCCGTGGTGGTTAGCCAGAGGCTGATCGGCTTCCAGAAGGTGTCGTCATAAGCTTTGGGTCGGGGAGGTGCTAGTGTGGCCATGGTTTACCTGCCTGCGTGTGCGATTGATGCCCTGGCCGGCATCGGCCGGTAAGGCAAGGTGGTGGTTATTGGTGCCGGAGCGGACTTGATCGGAGAGGGAGTTGGCGAAGGTGAGGCTTGCGCCCGCTGAGCCTTTAGCGATTGGTTGAGCCAGGCCTGGTAGTCTCCTCCGCTCACTGCCTTTACCCTGATCTGCATGGTGGCATGGCCGGCGCCACAGAGTTCGGCGCATTCACCCCGCCATTCACCCACATGAGTGGGTTGAATCCAGGTGTAGTTGCTGTATCCGGGGACCGCATCGGTCTTTCCGTTCAAATCGGGCACCCACCAGCTGTGGATAACATCAGTTGAGTCCAGCCGAAGCCGAGTTAGCTTATTGACCGGAACCACCAGCGGACTGTTGGCCGCCTGAAGTCCCTCCGAGTCCACCTTGACTCCGTTGGGATAGGTGTAGGTCCAACCGAATTGATGAGCGGTGATGGCGATATCCATGTCCGTGGCCGCATCAGTCGGCTTGGAGAAGTCTCGGATCAGGTCGACCGCCGAGAAGTAGCCGACCACGCAGAGGATGAGGAAGGGAATGACCGTCCAGATCACCTCCAGCTTGAGGTTGCCGTGCCACTGCGGAGGGCGATAGTCGGCCGGGAGGCGAGAGCGTCGCCACTTGAGGATGATGATCAGGAGCAGGATTTCGACGATTAGGAAGACGACGATGGCGAAGGGGCTGATTAGGAGATAGAGGTCGTGAATATGCTGACCATTAGGTGAATCACCATCCGGCACGACCGGATCGAGCCCGGTTGAGGCTCGAGCTGAGGTGCTGAATAGGAACCCAGCCAATATCATCAGCCCGCCGGCAGATAACCATCGATGCATACGGACAACAAGTATAGGCAGAGGATCGCTCAGGCGACGCTCCTGGTCAAGGTGTGGCATTATCCAATCTGAATGTCAGCTACCGTGAGGCCTCGAGTTGTGGATTTGGAGAGTTCAGCCTTGGCTGTCAAATGTCCCGGCTGTGGTTTGATCACTCCTCGTTTCTTGCAATACTGCCGCAGCTGTAGCTTCTCGATTTGGCCCAGTGGTCCCGTTGCCTCGGAGGCCTTCGCTGCCTGGCGGAAGGCCGATCCTCGTCGAGCGAGGGTGAGTCGATATGAGCTGCAATTGCGCCAGAAAGATAATGATTTGGTCGATTACAACCATCGAGCGGGAGTTTTGGGAATCCACCTCTTCCCGCCTAGCGCCTCACCGATTCTACTGAGCTTGGGACTTATGCTTCTCGCCTTGGCCGCAGTTCCCTTCCCTCTGGCTCTGCTCCGCATCGGCTTGGCGGCATTCGGCGGCTTCATCTTCCTGCTCGGGGTTGTGGGATGGTTGGTGGTCGAGGATTCGGCAATGTTCCCTGATGGGCAGGAATGAGGTGAGTAGTGGCTGACGCAGCTGTCTCCTCCGTCCACCCTGCCCCATCCGGGGAACCCTCGCATCCGGTGATGAGCGTTGGAATGATGGGGATGTATGTCTTCCTTGCTTCGGAGGTGATGTTCTTCGGCAGCCTCTTCGCCACCTATTTCTATCTCTTTGGCTCGCATCCCCTGGGCTGGCCACCCTCTGGCACCGAGGCAGTGCATTGGTTCCCGATACCCTGGGTTAATACCGTCATCCTGATCTCCAGTGGGGTAACCTGCCACTTTGCGGCGGATGCCATGGCTCGAGATAATCGCCGCCGCTTCTATCTCCTTGTGGTCAGCACGCTCCTGCTCGGCATCTTCTTTGAGGTTGGTCAAGTCTACGAGTTCCTGACCGCCCGGATGTCTTTTAGCGGGAGCAACCAGTTCAGCAGCGCCTTCTTCACGATGACCGGATTCCACGGCTTGCACGTCTTGGGGGGTCTGATTTTTCTGACGTTGGTGATGGGTCGGGCGATGAAGGGCCAATTCAACTCCAAGCATCACGTAGCGGTGGCCGCGGCCACCCTCTACTGGCACTTCGTCGACGTGGTCTGGATCTTCCTCTTCGGGATTCTCTATCTAGCGGTAACCGGTTAATGTAGGGGCTAGGCTTGCCTCGCCCGATAAAATAAGATCTACCCTTTATGATCAAAGTTCGTCTCTTTGCTCGGCTTCGTGAGCAGGCGGGGATAGATTGTCTGGAGTTGGAATTACACTCGGCGAAGACGGTTGCCGAGGTATATGACCAGCTAAAGCTCGAGTATCCAGCCCTCAATTCTGATTTGAGCGCGATATTGCCGGCTTGCAATTTGGAGCCAGCCGAATGGGATCGCAAGGTGGCTGATGGGGATGAAATTGCCTTCCTCCCCCCTCTCAGTGGCGGTTAGTCGGTAAGAATTGGGAGCCAGTTAATACCCATGCTTTGTCGAATTACCGACCAGCCCTTGGAAAATTGCCGAGCCGAGATTGAACGATCTCTGCTGCATTCCGCTGCCGGAGCTCTCTGCACCTTCACGGGAGTGGTACGTGAATATGGTGACTTGAGGGATGTAACCCATCTGGAGTATGAGGCGTATTCGGAGATGGCGACTCTCAGAATGGCCGCCATCTCTGATCAGATCGAGGCACGGTGGCCGGGCTCAAGAGTGGCGATGATCCATCGGGTGGGTAGGTTGGCTGTGGGGGAGGCGGCGGTATTGGTCTCTGTCTCCACTCCCCATCGAGCCGAGGCTTTCGCCGCCTGTTGCTATGGGATAGATGAACTGAAGACATCAGTGCCAATTTGGAAGAAGGAGATCTCCCGCTCAGGCGCTAAATGGGTCTGAAGATGCGAAAGTAATGCCTATAATCCCTCTCCGGTCAAGCCGCCTCCCGGGTTTTGACCTGGTAGTCGGCCCGCCGCAGGATGGCCTCGGCGTCATCGAGGGGTGGGTATATCCACTGCCGGTTGATCGTGCGCTTGCGTTGCTTGGCCTCCGCCCCGGTGATCTGGACCGTGCGCTCCCAGCCAGTGGTGAAGACCGCCCTCGCCGGTCCCAGGTCGAGGCAGGTGACGTACGGCGCTGGTTCGAACAAGGCGCTGGGTAGCCCGAGTAGATCGGCGACGGCGTTGTGGCCGGCGTACTTGCCAAGAGGAGTGGCGTGTTGGCAGCTCTGCATCACCAGGCGCCCCGGCTCGGCCACGGCCGCGGCCGTGTCTCCCGCAGCAAGCACGTCTGGAGTCTCGGGTATCCGCAGGTGCCGATCCACGTATAGCCTTCCCAACGGATCGCGCCGGCCTGGCACGTCCAGGGTGAGAGGGGACGCCTGCATCCCCGCCGTCCACACTACAGTCCGGGCCGGCAGCTCGGTGCCATCGGTGAACCGGACGCCTTCTGGGGTGATGGATTCCAGAGTCTGCGCGAGGCGGACTTCGACGCCAAGCTCTGCCAGCGCGGCCTCAATGATCGGACGCGGGCCCGGTCCGAGATCCGGGCCCACCACGTTGGCCTGCTCTATCAGAACTACCTTTGCCTGGCCCTCAGATCCGGTCTCCGCGGCGGCAGCTCCGAGCCGGCCGGCCAGTTCGGTCGCGATCTCGAGCCCGGTGAATCCGGCGCCTACAACCACGGTGGTGAACCGGC
>JBOHUW010000078.1:0-6832 GCA_050734895.1 Candidatus Dormibacteraceae bacterium
GGGTACGGAGGAGCGAGCTCGACAAGAAATATAGTTCGGTCTATTTTAATCGGGCGAGGCAAGCCTAGCCCCTACATTGTGATGATAGGGAGACAATCAGGGGCCAACCAGTTCAATTGTTGCTGAAAACGGGGCTCACATGCTAGTGTCTGCAAGAGTTTTAGAGGGTGGGTTGAAGTAAATCTCAAGGCAAATTAAGGAGTAGCAGATTGCGTTTCATGGCCAACTATCAGACCCCGTCAGGAGCAACCTGGCGGCGAAGGATTGTCGTTCTAATTGGGGTAGCAGCAGTTGTATGCAGTGCACTGGCTACCATGACAGGCCCCGCCGAAGCTGCGGTTTTTACCTGTAACCTCGGGCTCAACCCAACTGATCACTGTACGACAGTTACCGGCATCAACCCGGGCTCATCCCTGGCGTTGCACCATGCCCCCAATTACACCAGCGGGACAATTCCTAACTTTAGTGGACAAAATGGAAAGGACCTTATTGCCCACTGCTGGGCAAAAGGAGCGGGTGACGCGGACGGACATGGCGATCAATATTGGTTCTACGTTGATGATGGATCGCATTTCGCCGGCTGGGTCAATGACTGGTACCTGACTACTGGGGGCTATGCCCAATGGAGCCCAGTTATCCATTCCTGCCCTAATCCCAATGTATTGAAAGGCTCCCCAGAATAGAATCCTGACCCATTCTGAGTCCATGGTAGAATCCCTTCCATGGGCTTACTAAAATTTCAAAAGCGAGGACAGAAGGCAGCCAATAAATTGGCCAAAGCTTCGGCCAAAGGACAGGCGACACTTCGCGATTTACCGGACATATTTCGTGAACTGCCGATCGAGATTGATAAGAAAAAGCTAGCCGAGCAAAGCAAGGCACTTAGAGAGCAGGGCAAAATATTAAGAGAGCAGGGTACAAATCTGGCCAACGATCTGCGGCAGGCGGCCGCTCGTAAGTTGGCCGGACTGCCTGGATCAGAGCAGATTCAACCGAAGCGGAGATTTACCCTCGGTCGGGTTGTTCTGGGAAGCACCGCCTTGGCTGCTGCGGTAGGAGCAGCTTGGCTGGTTTGGGATCGAGATCGACGAGAGCGAGTTAGGCTTGGCCTGAGCAAAGTGAGAAATACCGCGCGGCACCAATACGTACAGCTGGGTGGGGTCGGCGGGGCGGTTGAATCAGCCCGGCGCTGGCTTCGAGGTGTAAGCCCCCAGGATGTTGCATTTCAGGATCGAGTGCTGCAGGCGGTTGCTCCTGACGGGGAAATTCCGGAGGGTCTCCGCATCGAGGTCGAAGGACGTACGGTTTACCTTAAAGGTGAGGTTAAAGATCCGGCCACGATTGATCTGGCAGCCACACGGGCGCACAGTGCAGACGGCGTGGTAGCGGTAATTAATCACGCTACTCTGGCTTGACGCCCAGCTCCAAAGCAGCTTCCCGCGGCGAACCTGCCTATATCCTGCGCCCCGGGGGAAAACGTCGACTGCAGTTGATCGAGCAGGCATTGGTCGGGTTGGAGTGCTCTCGGCTGCTCGATGATGGCTGTGGGGTGGGTGCCTATCTGAATTCCCTCGGTGATTACGCGGCCGAGGTTTACGGACTTGACTATGAGTTGGAACGGCTGCAACAGGCCAAATCGAGAGGGAGCCAGATTCCTCCCCTGATCTGTGCGGCGGCTGAAGAGATCCCTTTTTTGAGCGAGAGCTTTGACGCGGTGATCTCCAATGAAGTCATCGAGCACGTTGCAGACGATCAATTGGCCGTACAGGAGATGGTGCGGGTTTTAAAGGTGGGAGGCCGGGCGGTTATCTTCTGTCCCAACCGTTGGTATCCAGTAGAGCAACATGGCATCTTCTGGCGAGGTAAATATCACTTCGGGAATATTCCGCTGGTTAACTACCTACCCGACCCACTGCGCGATCGACTGGCGCCCCACGTAAGGATATATACGGCCAAGAAACTACTCGGACTGCTCCACGGTCTTCCGGTCCGAGTTGTCAGCCGAACCCGGATCTTTGGCGGCTACGACAATCTGGTGGCCCGCTTCGGACGCTTGGGCCGGCTGCTCCGCTGCATGGTCCATCTGGCCGAGAGAACCCCTCTCCGAATAGCTGGCCTCTCCCATTTAGTAATTATTGAGCGCGTAAGGTAGTTCAATACCGTAGAGACCAAGGGAGCAGACAGCTCGCCTCTACAGACAAGGGAGTAGTGATTGAAGCGGTTTAAGACCCCTATGGGGCGACAGATCAGGGCTCGGATGCACGGTCGATGGTCGCCGTGGGGACGACAGCGAGGTCGATCTTTACTGCTCCGCGGAGTGGCCATAGCCCTGGTCGTGACCGTGGTCGGCGGCTACGGCGCCACTGCCTATGCCCAATCCGTCCTCACCGATCTGCCTACCGTCAACAACTATGATGCCCTGGCCAACAATGGGGGAGGCGACACTCAGGTTTTCGATAGCAAAAACTCGGTTGAGCTGGCCGATGCGGGGGGGGCGGACAACGGAGGACACCGGGTGACCGCCAAACTGGCCGATATCTCACCCAAACTAATTCAGGCTACGGTGGCGACCGAGGATAAAACCTTCTGGACTAATTCGGGCTTCGAGCCGAAAGCGGTGCTTCGAGCCGGATTCTACGATCTCCTCCACCGCCATGTCGTCGGAGGTGGTTCGACAATTACTCAGCAGCTGGCCAAGCAGATCTTTCTAACGCCGGCGCAAAACCTCAGCCGAAAGCTCCAGGAGCTGGCCCTCGCTTATCAGCTGAACAAAACCTACAGCAAGAGTCAGATTCTGGAGCTTTACCTCAACCGCAACCCTTATGGAGAGCAACTCTTCGGGGTAGAAACGGCCTCTCAAACCTACTTCCATAAGAGCGCCAAAGATCTCGATCTGGGCCAGGCAGCGCTACTCGCCGGCATTCCCCAATCTCCACCGGATTGGGATCCGGTACTCCATCCGGATCAGGCCAAGCACCGCCGCAAGGTAGTGTTGGCGGCGATGGTACGGGATGGCTATATCACCTCTCAGGAATCGAGTGCCGCAGATCAAGAGCCTATCCAGGTTTCCGCCCCGGAGAATAATTATCAGGCTCCCCACTTTGTCCGCTATGTATTCAACGAACTTGAACAGTTGGGCTTTCACCCTGGTCTGCAACAGCTGATAGTCAAGACCACCCTGGATTGGAACAAACAGCAGATTGCCCAGAAGGTGGTGGTCAGCAACCTGGCCAAGCAGAATTATCGTGATCCCTATGGGTTAACTTCGGCCATGGTTTCGATGGATCCCAAGACCGGCGAGCTGCTCGCCTATGTCGGTTCGCCCGGCCTGAGTTATGGCGGTGGGCAGTTCGATTACATCAGCCAGGTTGCCGTCAATGCCGGCTCCTCAATGAAACCGTTTACCTACGGGGCAGCCATTGATGGCCATGTCGCGACCATGGATACCCCGATCCTCGATGAGGGCTCTCCGCCACCCGCGCAACCAAATACCTATGTGGTGCCGCAGATTGGCAAGGACCCCTACCAAGTTCAGAACTACGATAAGCAATCCCACGGCGTTCAACCGCTGCGCAAGGCGTTTGCCAGCTCCCTAAACATTCCGGCGGTCAAGACGGAGATGGCCGTCGGGATTCCCGAGGTGGTCGCTTACATGCGTCGGCTGGGCCTCAAACCGCGAGATCCGAATGGGTCAATCGATGGACAGGCCTCCAACTACGCTCCCGCACTGACCCTCGGTGGAGCACCGGTTTCACTGCTAGATGAGATCGGCGCCTACAGCGTCTATGCCAATATGGGTACCTATCATCCACCGGAGGCGATCCTCCAGGTGAGTGATCCTTCCGGCAAAATTCTGTATCAGGCCCATCCGGAGCAGACGGCACGGCAGGTTTTGGATCCCGGGGTGGCCTTCATCATCAGCTCGATCATCTCCAACGACAGCAACCGTACGGTGGGCTTCCGTCCAGGTGGTCCGCTCAATCTTCCGGGGCGAAAGGCGGCCGCAAAAACTGGAACCACTGACGATTTCCATGATGCGGTCACGGCCGGCTATACCCCGGATTTGGTCAGCCTAGTCTGGCTGGGTGATTACAAGGATGGTCAGCACCATATGACGGCAGATTCCGACGCCGTGGTGGTGGCCGCTCCAGCTTGGAATTCTTACATGACCCAGGCCCTAGCCGGAACGCCTGATCACTGGTACCAGATGCCCTCGGACGTAGTAACCCAGGGCAATGGCAGCTACTTCTTGAAAGGTGTAACTAGCATCGATCATCTACCCGGAGACAGTCCTATCCCCCCCCCCACACCGTCCGATTCTGAATCCTCAGCAGATCCGGATCAGGCTCCGATACCGATCGGCGGGAGTGGCGGCTCTGATTCATCAAGCGGCAATGATCCCACTGATAGAGGGGGCGGCAGTTCGAACAGTCAGGGCAGCCAAGGTTCGAGCGGTCAAGGTGGTCAAGGGACCCAAGGGGGCCACGGCCAAGATAACCCGGGAGGCAATAATGGTCCTTTCGGGCCGGGTGGCTTCATTCCGTAGGGGCTAGGCTTGCCTCGCCCAATCGAGTAGAATCGTTTAATCGATGATCCTCTCTGAAACTCAAGTCTCAAGCGAATCCCTCCCCGGCAGTCGTCTTCGGCTGACGATCGAACTCTCGGCCGACGATGTCGAGGCCGGCTTTGCTCAAGCACTGAAAAACCTCAGCCAGAAAATTAAGGTACCCGGCTTCCGGCGAGGCAAGGTCCCAGCCGCACTAATCGAAGCTCAGATCAGCTCCGAAGCGTTGGGGCAGGAAGCGGCCAATGTACTGGCGTCCGGGCTGCTACCCAAGGCACTGGCCAACTTCGAGAATAAAATCTTGGAGCTACCTCGGCTTGAGACTCCTGATTTACAGCGAGGCCAGGCGGGACGGCTGCGAGCTACCGTGACGGTGCTGCCGGAAGTTGTCCTGCCCGAGTTGAATCAGCTGGCCATAGAGGAACCTCATACCGAGATTACCGAGAATGATATCGCGACCGAAATTGAGGCTCGGCTGGAAAGATTGGCCGAAGTCCAACCGGTGGAACGAGAAGTACGACAAGGGGATCTAGTGATCGGGGATCTCAAGCTGAGCGCCGGGGAGACGGTGGTCGAGTTGACCGCCCAGGAACTCGGGGTGGAGCCAGAGGTAGATGGCGAGCTGAAGGATTTGCTGGCCCTGCTTTTGGGCACAAAAATTGGCGAGTCGATCTCAGCGATGCTCCAGCTGCCGAAAGATTCCGAATACGAAGAGCTCGCCGGCCAAGAGGTGCAAGCCGAGCTTAAGATCCAGGGCATCAAGGAGAAGGTGATTCCGGACCTAACCGATGAAGTTGCCACCCTGCTCAATTCCGACCAAGAGATAACCGTCGAGGCCTTCCGTAATTCGATTAGTCAGAAGCTGATCGAGGATGCCACAGCCCGAGATAAAACAGAGCTGAGGCAACGAGCTATGGCCGCGGTAGTCGAAAAGGTCGAGATGGAAATCCCCGACCTGCTGATCGATCACGAAATAAAACAACGAATGGAGACCATGGACCAAAGGCTCAAGGGAAGCGGGCTGAGCATGAAGACGCTGCTCGAGAGCTCTGGTCGAAGCGAACAGGCTTATGCCGCCGCGCTCCGACCAGACGTAGAACAGGGCCTTAAAGCCGAACTGACGCTGGAAGCGGTGGCTGAAAAGCTCGCCGAGCAACCGTCCCAGGAATTCATTGAGGCAGAGATCAGGCGGACAACGGCAGATTCCGAAGAGACAGCCGAGGAGTGGCTCAAAGATGAAAAGGCGGTTAATTATTTCCGGTTGAACTTGCTCAAGCAGCAGGCCCTGGATCGATTGGTTGAGGAGGTGGGAAGAAAGTGAGAAATTTTGCTATGAGCAGTGTGCATGCGGAGTTGATTCCGATGGTGGTGGAGAACACCAATCGAGGCGAGCGATCTTTTGACATCTATTCTCGCCTACTCAAGGATCGCATTGTCTTCATCGGAACTCCCATCAACGATCAAATAGCCAACCTAGTCATCGCCCAGCTCCTCTTTCTCCAAAGCGAGGATCCCGAGAAGGAAGTTTCCATTTATATCAATAGCCCGGGTGGTGATGTAAACGCCGGGTTGGCAATTTACGACACCATGGAATATATCAGCCCTCAGGTATCCACTCTCTGCATTGGGATGGCCTATTCGATGGGGGCGGTGCTCTTGGCCGGAGGGGCAGCCAGCCATCGCTACGCCCTGCCTCATGCCAACATCTTGATTCATCAGCCTTGGGGAGGGATGCAGGGTCAAGCCAGTGATATCCAGATTCATGCCAAGGAGATGTTGCGCACCCGGGAATTGCTTAACACCATTTTGTCGCATCATTCGGGGCAACCGCTAGAGCGGGTGAGTCAAGATACCGAGCGAGATTTTTTCATGACTCCAGAGCAGGCCAAGGAGTATGGTTTGATCGATGATGTAATCGCCGCTCCGCCAAAACTGACTCCAGCCAGTGAAAAAGCTTAATTCATCTCCCACATTGAAAGCTGATCCCGTAGGATCGTTGAGGTAAGGGCTTTGGTTCGATGATTTTCCGACGTAGGAAGGATAAGAATCAGGGGGTGGTGCGTCACCATCCAAACTGCTCCTTCTGTGGCAAGGAGCGGGGTGAGCGAGGGGTGCAGTTAATAGCCGGAGCGGGAGTGTATATCTGTAGTGATTGCGTCAGTTTGGCCACTGAAATTCTCCGGGGACATACGCCCCCGGCACCGGCGTAGGATCACTAAGACATGAGTGATCGAGAATCTCGTCGTCGCTATACCCGCTGTTCTTTCT
>JBOHUW010000079.1:0-6734 GCA_050734895.1 Candidatus Dormibacteraceae bacterium
GTCCTGCAGCACGTCCAAGCCCATCCGCTCACTCCGCCAGCGGCACTCGCCCAGTACAGTGACCGACCGGCGGTCGAGGGCAACCAGGTCGATCTCCTCCGTATTCCTCTGATGCGTCCGACGCAGCGCGTCGAGAGCCCTGCCCCACCATCCGCCGACCCGGGTCACGCGATCCTTGAACTCCTCTCTGGCCCAACTGCGGCAGATGCCCTCAAAGACCGGTGCGACGAGCTCGGGGAGGTGTGGCCGGACATGAGCATCGAAGTACTGCGCTGGGTCCAGCCCGGCGTCTAGGTCCTGCTGGACATCGAACACGAAGCGAAACCAGAAACGAAGAAAGGGGTCTCTGATCCGATAGCGTCGCGACCGAGCCGCTTGACGGGCCTCGGTGACTGGTGAGTAGGGCTCCACCATATCCAGACCTTCGAGTACGTGCAGGTACTTGCTGAGCGTGCTGGGTCCCAGGCGGGTGTGTGACCGCAGCTCAGCATGAGTGAGATCGAATCCACTGGCCAGGGCCGAGAGGATAGAGAAGTAATTGTTGGGCTTGCGGAGCTCCTGGCTCAACACAGACCGCGGCTCGTCATAGAGTGACCCGCGCGGGCTGAGAATCAATGAAGAGAGCAGGTCTCGGAGCTGCGTTGCTGTCCCGAGCGATCGCAGATAATACGGCATCCCTCCGGCGACGGCGTATCGCGTAACAGCATCCTCGGCACTCAGTTCGGGGAGGAAGTCGAGCGCCTGGAAAAACGTCAGTGGCCGGATGCGTAGCTTTCGGAAGCGGCCACCCAGAGGACTCCTCTCCGCGAAGATCTCTTCCATTTGCGAGACATGAGACCCGCATAGAATCAGGCGAAGCTGCGAGTCTTCCTCTTCCTCGATGACAGAAAACAGCAGCGACGGCAGCTTCGGATTTGACGCTACGAGCCAGGGAAACTCGTCGATCACGACCAGCAAACGTTCCGTTCGGGCGAGTCTGAACAGAGTTCGGAAGAAGCTTGCGAAGTCGCCGCCGAAGGCCGGTCGTACACCCAAGGTGGGTTCGAGCTGCTCCGCGAAGCGCGCCAGCTGGTCGGCCGTGCCTCGTTCGCTGGCCGTGAAGATCATGGCCGGTTTCCCGTGGGCGAAGGCACGAAAGAGCCAGCTCTTGCCAGCGCGACGGCGCCCGTAGAGGTTCAGGTGCCGCTCGGGTGGTGCCTGCCACCATTGCTCCAACTCTTCGAGATCCTGCTTGCGATTCAGGAAGTCTGCCCGTAGGGGCCACTGATAAATATCCATTTTCTACTTACGAGTAGTCTACTCTTAAGTAGAAAACGAGGGTCCTACAACGCACAGCCACTGGTATTCTGTACTCATGAAAGAAAAAGCAAGGAAAAGGCGTCCGGGTCAGACGCGCCTGACCAAGAAACTTCAACTCACCTTGCCCAAGGCGGCGGCGATTGGTGCCGAATTGGGCCCTGGCGATGAGTTGAAGGTTGTAGAGGTGGGTCGAGGGAAGGTGTTGCTAACCCGGGTGGATAATGATCCGGTAACCAAGTACGCGGGCATGTTCAAGGGAATGTATCCACCAGACTATCTGGATAATTTACGTGCAGAATGGGAGTGACAGTTGTTGACTCCAGCTTGCTTATCGCTTGGCTGGAGCCTGATGATCCCCATCATCGCCTAGCAATCCGAGAGTTGCAGAACGCCTACTGAGAAGGTCATATCCTGATCCCGGCCGTAGCGTTTTCGGAGGTCTTGGTTCGTCCTTATCGGGATAGTGAAGCTCGGGGGCATCAAGGCGTAAAGGCATTGATAGAACTTGGCCATTTCCAAGAGGTGACACAGGCTATTGCCAGTCAAGCTGCGCAAATCAGGGCTGCCAACCGGATCAAACTGCCGGATGCCCTGATCATCGCCACCGGACTGGCACAGCGAGCTGAGCAGATTCTCACTTTTGACCGGCAGTGGCGCAACTTAGCTCCTTCTATTCGTGTGCTTAATCTCCAGTAAGTTGACTGGGATCTAAGATTGAAGACAGCTCGACTTTGTCAAATCCCTCTTCCAGGGCCAGCTGACGAATGGTTTTACCACTGGAGAGAGCAGCCTTGGCCAGCTTGGCGGCTGCCTCATAGCCAATCAATGGGGTAAGCGCAGTGGCCAACATCAGCCCCTGTTCGACCAACTCTGGCCCTCGCTGGGTGGCCTTCAGCCCCTCAACACAGCGGGCGGCCAGATTAGCGGCGGCTGTCCCAAGCAGGGCGATCGACTCCAGGAGGCAGACGGCAGCGATCGGCATCATCACGTTGAGCTCCAATAGACTCCCCGTCTGACAGAAGCCGATGGTGGCGTCGTTGCCGACCACCCGGGCAACGACCATGGTCACCGACTCAATGATCACCGGGTTGACCTTGCCGGGCATAATGCTGCTCCCCGGCTGGGTCTCGGGGAGGGCCAGCTCGGCGATGCCCGCCCGCGGTCCCATTCCCATCAATCGGATGTCGGAGCCGATCTTCCAGAGGCTGAGGGCGATGCTGCGGAGCGCTCCATGGGCGGCAATCACCACATCGAGGGTGGCCTGAGCATGGAAGTGGTTCTCGCTTTCCTTTAGCGGCAGGCCGGTAAGGTGGCCGAGTCGAGCGCAGCAGTTGGTGGCAAATTCTGGGTGGGTGTTGATGCTAGTGCCGACAGCAGTCCCACCCAGGGGAACCGAGAGCAGCTCCTTTTGGGCGGTGTCAGTCCGGCGTAGGGCCTCCTGGAGCTGTCCAGCATAGCCCAGGAATTCCTGTCCGAGCCGAATCGGGGTTGCGTCCTGGAGATGGGTGCGTCCGGTCTTGACCACCGGCATAAACTCCCGTGCTTTAGCCGACAATGCTTGCTCCAACTTCTCCAGTCCCGGCTTCAGCTCCTCCTCAATGGCCACCGCGCCGGCCAGCTGCATGGCTGTGGGAATGACGTCGTTGGAGGATTGGCCGCGGTTGACGTGATCGTTGGGATGCACAAGCTTATCGCCGAGTTGCTGGTTGGCGAGGTGAGCGATCACCTCATTGGCGTTGGTGTTGGTCGAGGTTCCCGAGCCGGTCTGGTAGATGTCGATCGGAAAGTGCCGATCGTGCTCCCCGATTGCCACCTCTCCGGCGGCATCGGCAATCGCCGTAGCTAGGTTGGGCTCGATTAGACCCAGCCCGGCGTTGGTCTCGGCTGCAGCCTGTTTGATCAGCCCAAGGGCCTGGAGGAAGTGTCGCGGGATCGGCTGGCCGGAGATCGGGAAGTTTTCCACCGCTCGCTGGGTGGAGGCGCCCCAAAGAGCATCGATCGGGACTGCCACGTCGCCCATGGAGTCGTGTTCGATTCGGGTAGCCATTATGGAGGTAGATCATAAAGCACTGTTAATTTCGAGATGAATCGTTGTTCCGATCGTCCGTCGCTGGTCCGCCCGGAAGAGCAATGCTGGGAGCATGGGGAGAGCGGTATTCCATCTCGAGGCCATGGACAGCTCCTAACTTTGCCAGGACGGGATGAAACTCCTAGTCAAGAACCTCTTACGCCTGACCTGGCTCAATGGGAAGAAGAGATGTCTAGTAGGACGAGATCTACAGAAGTTCCGCATATACCTCTAGGTAAGTCAGGACCCTCTAGGGAACGCACTTTGGGACATTGATGAGTATAGAAGGTTAAGTTAACCTCCTTGTATGCAGCGACTAGCCGCGCTTGATGTTGGCAGTAACACCACCCATATCCTGCTCTGTGAAGTGGGTTGCCAAGGCGAGCTGACCGAGATCGGCGATTGGGTGGAGATGACCGAACTCGGAGTCTTGGTTGAACAGTTCGGCCAGCTCGGTCAGTCTGGCGAGCAGCGAGTGCAGGCCACCCTGGAGCGAATTCTGGCTCGAGCTCGGGAAGTCGGCTTTGATCAGCTAGTGGCCGGGGCCACCGAGGCGGTGCGCAAGGCCTCCGACGGAAACCGTCTACTCGATTCGATCTCCGCCCAGATTAATGTCCCAATCCGTTTGATCTCCCCCACTCGAGAGGCGCAGCTAGTTTTTCTCGGGGTGACCGCCCAGCATGCCAAATCTGGAGAGTGGATAGCCGCTGACGTTGGCGGCGGAAGCACCGAGGTAATCGCGGCGGAGGATGATCAACTGGTCCGGGCGACCTCTCTGCCCCTCGGTTCGGGGCAGTTTGCCGCCCGCTATCTCTCCGATCCGCCGCTCCCCACCGAGTTGACCCAACTGCGACAGCTGGCGGGGCAGGAGTTGACTCAAGCTCCCGGTCGACATCCCGGCCAACTGGTAGTCACCGGAGGCACCACCCATACCCTGATCAACCTGCTCGCTCTGGAGGATGAACCTCGGCTGAATCGAACCCATCTGGACGAGATCCGACAGCTACTCAATCAGCAGACGGCCGAACAGCTCGCTCCGCTACTCAATCTGGAGCCGTCCCGAATACAGGCGGTCCGCGGCGGAGTGGAGATCCTAGATCAGCTGCTCAATCGCTACCAACTAGAGGAGCTGCAGGTGGCGAGAGAGGGATTACGCCAGGGTATGCTCCGCGCCTGGTTGGCCCAGGGCGAAGATTGGTGGGTGGAGTGTTAAGTTGAGTTGCTGATCTCCAATTGATAGCTGTAACATCAGCTGCTTGTAGGACTACGGTGCGATAGGTTTCGATCGACATGAAATGTGCTGCGGGTGGAGAAGGAGGAAGACGACTAATTTAATCGGGCGAGGCAAGCCTAGCCTCTACGGAAGGGATGGAGACATTAGAATTGAGGGTCGCCAATTGGACCTGTGAAAATGTAGGGACTAGGCGTGCCTCGCCCGATAGAATTAGACCCATCTTTTTCGTCTTAAACAGCGAGCATCATAAGTTTATCTATCCAATAGCGCCCCTTCCCGCCCAAGTATCCGCCGCGCCACGGCAACCGCCGAGGCGTAGGTAGAGTCCATCCCCCGGTAATCCAGCCCTCGTGCTCCTAGGGTGCGAGCCTGGGTATAGGGGGTATCGGAGGCGTAGTGGATGATCGCCACCTCCAGGCTGAGGCGGGTCATGCTGACATGCTCATCAATCGGGTGGCGGGTGGGCTGCAAGATTTCGAAGCAGGCATCGAGGTAGGGGCCGGCCTCCATCTCCACTATGGTGAAGCGGCCCTGGTAGTAAAAGCCGAGGTATTCGCGATTCTGGAGGAAGGTACCGCGCACGGTAACTGCCCGCTGGTTGTCCAGTGCCGAGCCGAAGAGCAGGTGGGGCTGAACGTCGGCGGCGGTGAAGCAGTTCTCCAGCCAGTAGGTGTTGCCCGAATGTTCGTCGTAGACTACGTTGGGGATCAGCACGTCGCCAACTGCGGCGTTCAGCGTCGCCGCCTTCCCCATCACGTAGACCCCGTCCAGCCAGGGCACCGATTCGGCGATCTGGCGTAAGAGGTGGTAGGCACCCATTCCTAGGGGATAGTCGACGTTAATGATGTAGGCATTGGAAGCTCGCAACGCCTCGGTGTTGACCGGGCCGATGCGAGGGTCGAGATGTTGGGGATCGAGCTTGGCCAGCTGGATAATCTGAGCCGCCGAATCTACCCCTCCGGCCGGGGCCGGAAGGTGAAGAATGCCCCCGCCTGCCTCCATTGTCTGCCGCTCCTGCCGAAACTCCTGATATCGAGGATGGTGGTCGAAGAAGCGACGGGCGGCGAAGTAGAGCCAGTTGTCGCGGGAGGCCGGGGTCAGTCCCTGCTCCAACTTGGTCAGCTCCTGGCTCAATTCGGGATCAGTCGAACGGGTGAAGTCGACGATCTCCGGCTCGAAGTGGTGAGCGATGCCGCTCAGAACATTGATCAGGCTATGCGCATTCGAGGAGACGAAGTAGACCGGGGCTTCGCTCAATCCCATCTCCTCGATCGCCCGCTGGAGGGGATGCCACCACCGCCCGGCATTGCGGGCGAAGCCGACATGTGAGCCGCCGATCAGACGGAGCTGGAGGTGACATTCCATCGACTTTACCCGGGCCAGGAGCGATTCGAAGTCGCTCCCCCAAGCCGCCATCAGTCGCTCCCAGTCGGCCAAGCCGGCTCCCGCCGCCTCCCGCGCCGCCGCCGGATCCAGGCTAACGTTATGGAGTGCCCGATGGAGCTTGTTCCATTCGATCTGATAGGCGACCAGAGTGGGCACCAGATCGTCGATATCCGAGGCCGAGGCGAGGAAGACGGCGAGCTGATCCTGGCCATCGAAGTACCAAGCCCGGCGGCGAGCCGGGGCCTTAACCCGCTCCCACCGCTCAACGTCGAGGCCAAGCGCCTCTCGGAATCGGTGTGGGCTCTGGCCCATCACTACGCGAGTAGAGCGGGCGATCTCCCTCGGGAGTCGCCGAATCGAGTAGAGGAAGGCTCCCATATCGATGCTTGCCGATGCCGCCAGGGGGTGGAGAGAGGAGCCCATTCCGAGATGCACCTGAACCAGTGAATCGAGACGAATCCAGCCCGAGCTCTGGAGCACGGTGGAGTAGGTTCGAACATAAAGCTCGACGGCGTGGCGACCGCTCCAACCGCTGCTGGGAGCCAGATTACCGCCTCCTACTGTCGGCTCCACCCTCACCCCTCGTCGGCGGAGGAGCCGTGTAGCCGGCGCATCAGCTCATCCATCAACCGCCGCGCTTCCGGATCCGATAGCACTCGCTGCTGCACCTCCTCCGCCGCCTGGCGGAGGCGAGGGTCGTCCATCAGCCGTTTGGTCATCGCCTCGAAGCGGGTGGTCATATCCTCG
>JBOHUW010000080.1:0-6725 GCA_050734895.1 Candidatus Dormibacteraceae bacterium
CAATTTCTCCGATCCAGATCGACATCGGCAATTTCATCCCCCGCGCCCAGTTTCCCCAACATTTCATCACGGAGAATGGGCTAAACTTTGGCTTCGGACCGGTCTTTACCATGTTGGCTCCGGTCAAACTGACTCGCCCCCCCACCGCTCAGGATCGGCAGATCCTGGAGACTGCACTGCTGACGATCGAGCAGATGCTGCCGATGAGTCCGCTCGGGATCTTCACCTTCGTCTCCTACGGCATCCCCTACTTCCAAAAATTGGAGCAGGCTGGAATGCCTCGACAGGAGGTTCTGGCCATGATGCCCAAGCTGCTCGATCGCACCGGGCGGGCCACCAACCGGCCGGTGCTAGAGGAGGCGGTGCCTGGGCCGACCGATGTCTCGCCGAACAATCCGCAGATCAAAAAAGAGAAGTTCAATCAGCCGGTGGCGATCGAGCAGAACGACATGCTCTTCACCTTCCGCAGCGATGTGCAGCAGAACCTGCTCGATGTGTTGATGTGGCTGAATGGGAGCAACAAATTGCGAGGGGCGGCCGTTCCCTCCCCGGCCTTCAAAGGCCTGCTCCAATTCCAGGCCCCGCGACTTCAATTCCAGCAGCCCGGTCTTCCCCGCAAGGTGGCAGTTCAGAACAAGCTACCCTACGCCACCCAAATTAACCCCAATTCACCGATGTGGATGGGATTTGCCGATCAGCATTCCAACGCCTCCGGGCCGCCCCCGATCGTTACCTTTCAGGGCAACGCCACCGCCAAGCTGACCACCGCCAAGGCGGGGGATTATTTTGCCAACGGCTGCATCCAGCACCTCTCTCACGTCATCCTCGACTTGGAGCAGTTCTATCGCCTACCCGATCCAACCGCGACCGACCCCTTCCTCAAGCAAGGCGAGCCCTACCGCGAGCGAGTTCAGTACATGTTCCGCTCCAACTCCCAGACCCCGCTGAGCACCGGGAATGCCGATCAGTTCACCGATGGCGGCGGCACCGCCTTCGTGCCCAACGTCTTCCAGGGGGCGACGGATGCGCAGGCCAACGCTGCTGGTCAGGGAACGCTCAACGGTCAGCACCGGCTGGGCCACAACACCTGCCTGCAGCGATCTACCCGGACCGCCGATGGCACCGCCGTCCACATTCGGATGGATGGCACCGGCTTTACCGACCTAGATCTTCCCCACGGAAAGCCTCAGCCCTCGCTGGAGTTCACCATCTTCATGCCAACCTCGGAGTTCTTCCGCCAGCTGCGGGTTAATGCCGCCTCGCTCGATCTGCAGGAGAGCGGCAAGGTTGATCCTCACCACAACGGAGTGGAGCGCTTCTCGACCTGTACTCGAAGGCAGAACTTCCTCGTCCCGCCGCGACTACACCGCTCCTTTCCCCTGGCCGAGGCCCTAGGTGGATCAGCTACCCCGACTCAAACCGCTCCGACTCAGGCTACGCCCGGCCAAGCGGCCCCAACGCCGACCGCGCCCCTCCAACAACCCACCCCAACTCAGACCATCCCGGGCCAGACCCAACCTACCCAAATCGGACAACCTGGGCAAGTTGGGCAGACTGGGGCCTCACCCGTCCAGCAGATCGTAAGCCCGGCCACGGGAGTAAATTCTCCCTCCCCCATCGGCACCTTACCAACGAGCCCGATTGGAGCCAATGGGGCCACTCAGGGGGCAGACCCTAACTTGTCCATGCCTACCCTAGGCAGCGGAGACGACGGCGACGACCAAATCAATGCCCTCTCCCAGATCATGCAGCTGCTCCAAAAGCTATTGGACAACGCCGGGGCCTCGGGAGCTGGCGTATAGGGGGGTAGCAACGACTAAAGTTGAGGGTCCTATCTGGACATCTACTTTGAGCACCGCTAAATCGAACCTGATAATTCCTCTGAGGGTGCGTATTATGTACGTACTATGCTAGTTATAAATACAACCCTCACGACCTCCGGCAATAGTATTGCGGTTCGTTTGCCCAGAGAGCTGCTCCGCACAAGCGGCCTGGGAGATAAAGTAACGCTAGAAGCTAAAAAAGGCAAGATTATCATCAGGAAAAATGACAATTCTCGGGCCGGCTGGGCTTCGCAAATCAAGTCTCTTATCGCAGAAGGCAACGAACCCACAGGTGAATTTAACGACATGTATACCGCTGCTAATGACGGATTGGACAGCCTACCGTGGGATGGACCATCATTTGAAGACTGGCAAAAAACTCATGGCAAGATTTCCTAAGCAATCTTCCGTTTATTGGTTTGACCCGGAACCAACTAAAGGCTCGGAACTCCGAAAAGTGCGACCTTGCATTATTGTTTCGCCCAACGAGATGAATGAAAGCCTGCGGACAGTTTTGGTAGTGCCGTTGACATCAACCATGCAACCATGGCCGTTTAGGACAGCTGTAACCATCCTAGGCCGAAAATCTAGTGCGGCTTGTGATCAGTTAAGGGTAGTTGATACAAGCAGGCTCAGAGCACGTATTGGCGACCTAAAACCAGTGGACAGAGATAAATTGTACAGCTTATTACAGTCAATCTTTTTGGAGTAGCGACCGTACAAATTCGGGACTCTACACCTAACCTGATCTAGCTTTCTCCACCGCCGCAATCAGCTCAGGAAGGATTCGCAAGGCATCTCCCACCACCCCCACATCGGCCAGCTTGAAGATCGGGGCATCGGGATCCTTGTTGATGGCGATGATCAGCTCGGAGGCATTCATTCCGACCGTGTGCTGCATCGCTCCGCTGATTCCCGCCCCCAGGTAAACCTTGGGCCGCACCGTCTTCCCGGTCTGGCCGATCTGGAGCGCATAGGATACCCATCCGGCATCGACGATCGCCCGGCTGGCTCCTGCCGCCCCCCGCAGCGTCGCCGCCAACGCTTCAACCAATCGGAAATTATCCCGGCTCCCCAAGCCTCGGCCACCGGCCACCACCACCTCGGCCCGCTCTAACTGAATTTCTTTCGCGGCCTCCCGCTCCCGGCTGATGACCTGTGGCGAATTCACCCAACTAACTCCCTCAAGTTGGATCTCCTCCACCTCAAAGGGAGTCGGAGTCGGACTCGCCGCATAAGACTGAGGACGCAACATTACTAACGCCGGGCGGTGGTTGATCCGCAACGTAGCCACCCTGTCACCGCCAAAGTAAGGCACCGTAGCCCGAATATTCTCACCCTCAATCTCAACCGATAAGGCGTTGGCAACAGCCCCCACCCCAAGCCGTGCAGCCAGCCGTCCGGCCACATCGCGGGAGTTGGGCATCGAGCTAAAGAGGCAGAGCTCGGGGCGTGCCTCGGCCAACTGGTCGGCCATCACTTGGACCGCAACGTCGCTGGGATATTCAGCCAATCGCTCATCTTCCGAGATATAGATTTGGTCGGCCCCATATTTCCCCAAGCTCTCGGCGGCCGAGCGCGCCCCCGGTCCGAGCACGACCGCCGTGACGCTGCCCAGCTGCCGCGCTCGGGTGATCACCTCCAACGCAACCGGGGATAGGGTGCCACCCTCCAATTCGGCGTAAACCCAGATCCTCACCGCTCTCCCCCCGGCAAAACACCCGCCTCGCTCAATGCCTGGCAGATTCGCTCTACTCCGGAGTGACCATCATCCTCCACCACTACTCCCACTCTCTGCTGCTCGACCGACTCGATCCGTTCAATCGTTTCCACCGTCTGACCCAACTCCACTCCGAGTTCAACGCGGGTCAACTCCCGCACCTCCTTGGAGCGAGCGGTCATGATCCCGCGCAGCGAAGCGTAACGGGGTTCGGCAATACCGGCCGTGACACTGACCAGGCAAGGAGTAGAGGAGCGCATCACCTGCCAACCATCGGCCGTTTGACGGTGGGCGGTAACCACCCCATCGTCTCCCTCCAGACGCACCTCCAGCTGTTTGATTTGGCTGAGCACGGGCAGATGGAGAAGCTCAGCCAACATCGGGGGGACCAGGCCGGTCGAACCGTCGTAGGATTCCGTGCCGCAAATAACCAGATCCGGCTGCTCGGTGGAGATGGCCGCCCCCAACAGCTTCGCCGTCTGCAATGCATCAGCCCCGGCAAGTTCAGGATCGCTGATCAAGATCGCCCGGGCGGCCCCCATCGAGAGCCCCCGGCGGATCGCCTCTCGCGCCTGAACCGGACCCATGGCCACCAGCACCACCTCGCCTCCATGAGCTTCCACCAAGCGCAGGCCCATCTCTACCCCGCACTCATCGGCCGGATCGAGCGCCACCTCACCGCTCCGCTTGATCGTGAAATCAGACTCCAGAGCGAGCTGACCGGTCGGATCGGGAACCTGCTTGACGGTGACAATGATCTTCACTTGCAGAGGCATTATCGCGCATCGGCCTGGGTAAGGAGGAGTGCCACGCCACCCAAAATTGCTTACGGCATTCCGGATTAACGGATAAACGGCTACACTTAGAATATGGCTAAACGAAAACTCACAGTTAACGTTGATCAGGAGTTGGTAACCGCGTTGAAAGTGGTGGCCGCACGATCGCATAAGCACGACTATGAGGTCGTCGAGGAGGCATTGCGAGTTCACTTGGGATTGCAGAATGTCCTGGACCGGATCTGGTCAGGGCTCGGAGGGGAAGCCCTAAATGAGGCCGAAGCTATAGCGATCGCAACCGCCGAGGTAAACGCGATCCGAGCCGCCCGCCCGGCCGAACACTAATGCGAGTCGTCGTGGACACCGGGGTGTGGGTCTCCGCGCTTATCTCCCCCACCGGGGCACCCGCTCAGATAGCGGTGGCGGCGACGACCGATCGGATCGAGGTGATTGTCAGCCCACGCCTCCTGAACGAGCTGACCATAGTTTTATCCCGAGAGAAGTTTCGCCGTTGGTTCAATGCCAAAAATGAGCGCGCTTTTGTAACCGAGCTATCACACCGTGCCTGGCTTTATCCCGATGTGGAGAATCCCCCAGAGGTCACCCGAGATTGCGACGACGACTACCTTGTAGCCCTAGCCCTCGCTCATGACGCGATACTCGTGAGTGTGGACAAAGACTTACTTGAAGCAGATCTTGATCCACCAGCCCTCACCCCTCGTGAACTGCTACTCATACTCAACTGAATTAAGCTCTCGCAAAATAAAAAGCGAGACCACAATGTTAAGTCCTCCTTTACAAAATACCACTTCTTCGTTTATCGTGAACAGCGATGAATGCTGTTACCTTCCCGTCTACCTCGTACCTTCCGTCCGCCGCTCCGTTTAGCGAAAATCACCGTCGTTTTCTCCTGGCCGCCTCTGATCGGCTGTTGAGCGAAGTCGAAGAGCTGCGTTTGGCCGATCAAGCCGAGGCCCCGCTACCCCTCCGTCACGCCATCCTCCAACTGTACAAACGGCTCGGCCTGGCTCGCCGGCGCCGCCCCACTCTCAACCTCTCGGCGGTTCACAACCTGGTTTTCTCGGTACAAGAGCGGCTCCTGGCCCTCAACCTCGAGCGTCCTCTCCCCCTGCGCCATCCCGGGCGGGCAGCGGGCTGTCCGGCGCTGCTGCAAATTAACCAGAGCCAGCGCTGGAAGCTGCTGGTGCTCCCAGCTCGGCCCGATGACGACCTCCAACCGGAAGAATGGCGGGAGTTGGCTCGGCAAACCGTATCCCGTGCCTTCGATCGATGGGATTACGCTCATCACCATGCACTTCAAGCCGGCCGCACCAGGCTGAATCAAACCGCGGCCTGGCAGTTGGAGCGTGCCGCCTGGAAGAACTACTGCGCTCTGCTCGAAGAGACCACTCGACTGGGAGCAACGGCGGATTAATCTGTGAGAGAAAAGATGAAATTTGGCGGAGAGGTGACTTGGCGACCCACAGCCGAGGTAGTTGAACGCTGCCGCTTGAAGCGCTTCATGAACGAACTCCACATCGAGACCTTGGGACAGCTGCTGGAGCAATCGTTGGCCGAGCCGGAGTGGTTCTGGCCAACGGTAATAGAAGACCTCGGAATTCGCTTTCGACACCCCTTTCATCAGGCGCTGGATCTCTCTGCCGGACCGCCGTGGGCCAAGTGGTGGAGTGGCGGCCGGATGAATATCGTCGACAGCTGTCTGGGTCAACAGCTGGAAGCCGGCGAGGGGTCACGGACAGCCGTAATTTGGGAAGGTGAGGCAGGAGAATCCCGCCGGCTCACCTATTCCGAGCTAAATCAAGAGGTCGGCCGGCTGGCCGGTGGCCTGAAAAGCCTGGGGGTAGGAGTCGGCGACCGGATCGGCATCTTCCTCCCCATGGTCCCGGAGACGGTAATCGCCCTCCTCGCCGGAGCCCGTCTCGGCGCAGTTCTGATCCCCCTCTTCAGCGGCTTCGGCGCGACCGCCGTAGCCATGCGTCTTCAGGATCAGAAGGCCACGGTGTTGCTCACCGCCGACGGGTTTTACCGCCGCGGCAAGTTAATCGCTATGAAGGAGGTTGCCGACCAGGCGGCCAGCCTCTGCCCCTCACTGCGCCATATGGTGGTGCTGAATCGAATCGGTCGGGAGGTGCCCTGGCAACCCGGGCGAGACTGGAGCTGGACGGAACTACTTAGCCAAGGCACCTCGGAGACGGCCAACTTGGAACTCGATCCGGAGAGTCCACTGATGGTGATTTACACCAGCGGGACCACCGGACAACCGAAGGGAACCCGCCATGTCCACGGCGGCTTTCCGATCAAGGCGGCGCAGGATCTCGCCCACGGCTTTGATATGGGTCGGGATGATCTCCTCTTCTGGTTTACCGATTTGGGTTGGATGATGGG
>JBOHUW010000081.1:0-6719 GCA_050734895.1 Candidatus Dormibacteraceae bacterium
GGCGGGTGGAGGACTCGCCCAAGCAGTTTGTGGTGGGTCGTCGGGAGATCAGGAGTGAGCATCGACCTGGTTAATTAAGCGGTGATTGAGGGCGTAGAGCACCGCTTCGGTACGTGATCCGACTTCCAACTTGTCGAAAATATGGCCGAGGTGACCCTCGACGGTGCGGATGCTGATGAAGAGTTGGGCCGAGATCTCCTTATTGGAGAGTCCCGCGGCCAAGAGATTCAGAACGTCACCCTCCCGGCGGCTGAGGGCTGGTTCGGGGAGCGGGTGGCGGATTCGCTCGGCCAGTCGTTGGGCCAGAGCTGGAGGGAGTGCCTGCTCCCCCTGATTCACCTTGCGCAGCCAACTTGCTAGCTCTGAGCTGGGCATGGTCTTGACCAGGTAGCCAGCGGCTCCGGCACTCAACGCCTCCATCACGTATTCTTCATCGTCGAAGGCGCTGAGGAGGACAACCTTGGTCGAGAGCCCTCTGGCTCTGGCCTGTCGAGCGATTTCAATCCCAGAGAGATCGGGGAGGCGGAGATCGACCACTGCCAGCACTGGCTGGTGTTGGGCCATGAGGGCCACGGCTTGTTCACCGCTGCTGGCCTCCGCAATCACCTCGAAATCAGGCTCTCGGGCCAGGATTTGGCGGGTGCCCTCGCGGATCAGGGCGTGATCGTCAGCGATCAGAACTTCGATCGGGGCCATAGCTTGAGTTTAGGCTGGGTGAGTAGCGGATCCGCTCCGAATGGTAAAAACGCGTAACTTTACTTAAGTGACACCGAAGAGAAAGTTAATATCTTCTGGCTCTCTGTTCGAACCTAAGATAGGCTTCAGTCGGGCTGTACGGGTTGGGGATCGAGTGCTGGTGTCGGGCACCGCGCCGATTTGGCCGGACGGTCATTGTGATCCTGATCCGGGCGTGCAGACGCGCCGCTGCCTGGAGCTGATTTTGGTTGCGTTGGCGGAAGCTGGAGCTGGCCCAGAACATGTAATTAGGACCCGAATCTTTATCACTGACCCAGCCTACGTGGATGCCATGGGAGAGGCCCATGAGGAGGTGTTTGGCAAGGTTCGGCCGGCCTCCACAACGGTGGTTGCGGGGCTGTTGGATTCTCGCTGGAAGGTTGAAATCGAAGCCGAGGCGGTCCTTGAGTAGGCTGGTTTTGGAAGAACACTCGATTGGCCAGCAGATTGTGAAGCTGCTGCGGGAAAATGATTGCTGGTTCGAGACCTTTGAACACGAACCGGTGCGGACCAGTGAGGAGGCGGCCCAAATCCGGGATGGGTATTCGCTACGGCAAGGTGCCAAGGCGCTGATCATCCGAGCCGCGATCGCTGGTCAGGGCAAGAAATTTCTCATGCTCGTCGTGCCTGGCGATCGAAGGTTCGACGAAGATAAAGTCAAGCTGCTTTTGAACGCCAAAAATATTCGCTTCGCTACCGAAGAGGAAGTCGAAAGCATTACCGAAGGCGTCAAGCCGGGTGGAGTGCCCCCGTTCGGCAACCTCTTCAATCTTGAGGTGATCAGTGACAGCTCGCTTTACGATATGGAGAAGATCGTTTTCAACGCTGGCCGTACCTTCTCTATCGCTGTGAAGCCGGCTGACTATCAACGGCTGGTTGAGCCTCAGGTGGCGGGCATCGTTTAGTCGCGAGCCCGGATGGAGTAGGGGTGAGGAACTCCTCATCCAGACGCTGAACAGCAGGCGAATCGTTGTTGCCCAGCCACTGCTTACGCATCATTGCTGTTCGTTGCTCATAGCGTGAGGAGCCAGCTTCGCGAGCTATGCCGAGGGCTTTACTGAAAGTTTGGGCGGCTTGTTCTGCTTCGCCTTGTTTGGCGTGAACTGCTCCGAGATGAGCTAATATATAGGCCTGCTGTGCCTTCCATGCGGGATCTATGCGGGCCAAGATTTGCTCAAAAACTTGGGCGGCGTCAGAGTATTGTTGCAGGTGTAAGAGGTGCCAGCCTTTGACGGAATCCAAATCATCACGGATGCTCTCTATGAGGTAAAGCTCCATATCGTTTTCGGGTATCTGTTTAAGGTGTTGCTCTGCTTTTTCGATGTCCTTTCCTGCCTCTTGGCTTCTACCCATAGCTGCAAGATCATAGGATCGGGAGTAGTAGGTGAAGGCCGCCACCACTGGGTTGGGATTCCTTCCAAGTAGGGATTGAGCTTGATCGAGGGCCGTCAGTGCCCGTGCCGGCTGCCCCTCATCGCGAGCTTTCCAGCCTTGAAAAGTTAAGAGGGTTGACTGTAATCCACGGTTGTTGGCACTCTGAGCCATCCGCTCGGCAGTTTGCCAGTAGAATTCGGCATCCTTCGATAGCCCGCTCTCCAGAGATAGGTAGCCGGCTAGGAAGGCAATCTCGCCGGTCATCGAGTGCGCTCGGGAAGAGAGTGCAGGAGGAACTCCAAGCAGGATGTTCCCAAAGCCGTTGAAATGACCGGCTATCGCAGGAAGGAGGGATCGCGGATTGATGCTCCAGCTCTGCCTCATGAAGCGATCAGTCAGCGCAGCCAACTGATCCAAGCTCTGACTGTCTACCCGGGTGCCGGTTAAAATCGCGTGAAACCGTTCAAGATCTAAGCCGGGCAGCACCACCGGCGATCCAACCGAATCTACTTTGACAAATTCACGTCTTTCCGATTCACCACTTCCGTCATCTGAATCCACGAGCGCCGAAAAAGTTTGCTGAGAATCGAGCGGAAGGTAGGGAAGCAAACGGGCACTTTCCAGCCGAGCTCTTTGGCGCCGTGCCTGCTCCTGCATGGTTGCCAAGGAGAGTTTGAGCGAAGTGCCCAACCAGGCCATGCTGTCGGAGCGAGGGGTCGTGCCCAGCTCGTAACGGTGGATCAGCTGGGGTGTGGCTCCGGACCACGATCCATCTCTCTTGGCCTCCTCCCGCAGCCGTTTGGCCAACTGTTGTTGGCTTAAGCCCAGCTGGATGCGCCGTGTATAGAGCAGATCGGCCAGAGGCAGACCGATTGGTTTGCTGCCGGTTTTGCTGAAGGCCATCACTGTGCATAATACGGGGTGGTTGAATGGGGTGAAAAGTATCAGTAGGGATGGCTAGTTTTTCTTGGGTTGGTAGCTTGCGAACTTCTGAATCAAAACGCTTGGCTTGGTCGTCCCTTCGAATACGCTTAGCCTCATAAGTCATTGCCTCACAATGAAACACCTCGTAAGGCAATGACTTGTGAGGCTGCGGCCCATTTTGCCTCTTCCGCATCAGAGTCTGACCAGCTGATAGAGCGTTATGCGGTTCTTGCTAAGGGCGTACCACTCTACGAAGAGCCCCTGAATTTACTGCGTTCCGAGGAGGGGATTCGGGATCCCGGAAGCTATTTCGCTGCCCTACTGGCGATTGCCCAGGGATACACCAGCACTGGTCGAATCGCTGGGCGCGCTCAGGTAAATCCGAGCGTTGCGGCGAGGATGCTGGAGCGTCTTCGCGGCCTTGGATATGTGGAGCTGATGCAGCCGATCGAGCTGAAGCCGGCGAGGGCTCGGGCCTACTGGCGCATTACCGATCCCTACTTTCGCTTCTGGTTTCGCTACGTGTTTTCCAATCGGAGTCGGTTGGAGAGGGGGCTGGTCGATGTCGTGGCGAGGGAGATAGCGGCTGACTTCCCGACGCTCACAGGGGGTGTTTTTGAGGACTGCTGTCGGGCCTGGGTGGGGCGTCGCTCATCGCTGGCGGGAGAGAGTCGTGAGGTGGGGGCCTGGTGGTCACGGAAGGGTGATGCCGAAGTGGATGTAGTCGCTCTTGGCAAGGATGAGTACATTCTGCTCGGCTCTTGCAAATGGCGTAAAGGGGAGGTGGGAGAGAGTGTTTTGGACCAGCTCTATGTTCACCGAGCGTTGCTGGGGCCCAAGGCGGCCCGAGCGCGACTGGCGTTGTTTGCTCGTCACGGTTTCTCTGAGCGGGTTCAGGAGCGAGCTCGACTGGGAGATGTGCTTTTGGTGACGGCCGGAGAGATGTTTGGGGGGGGTTGCTGGGTCGTAGGGTCTCTTATCTGAATGTAGAGCTCCTGGCCGTCGGCCAGGAGCTCTACATCTTTATCCTTTCAATGGAGTAAGAGTTAGGAACTCCTCATCTAGACGCTGAACGGCGGGAGAATCGTTGTTGCCCAACCACTGCTTACGCATATTTAGGGCCATCTGTTCGTAACGGGGTGCGGCGGCTTCACGAGCCTTGCCGAGGGCACTGCTGAAGGTGTGCGCGGCGAGCTCGATATTGCCCTGTTGGGCATGCACCGAAGCGAGGTGAGCCAGAATGTAGGCTTGCAAGGCATTCCAAGTGGGATTGACCCGCTCTAAAATTTGTTCGAAGGTCTGCACCGCCTCCTTGTGCTGTTGGAGGTGAAAGAGTTGCCAACCTCTGGCTACATCCACCTCCTCACGGATACTTTCCTGGGTGTAAAGCCAGGTATCATTCCCCGGAATCCGATTCAAGTAGCGCTCAGCCGTTTTAATATCCTTAGCGGCAGATTGTATTTGGTCGATAGTGGCAAGTATGAATGAGTGAGAAGAGTAGGCAAAAGCGGCTATCGCTGGGCTGGGGTTTGTTCCGAGGACTGATGTGGCCCGATCAAGTAGCGTCTTAGCTTTGTCCAGCTGCCCTTCGTTGTGTGCCTGCCGACCTTGAATTGTGAAGATAGTTGACGGTATCTTGTTGTCGCCGGCGCTTTGAGCCATCCGCTCGGAAGCCTGCCAGTAGAAGTCGGCGTCGCTCTTCAACCCACTCTTGAGTGAGAGATAGCCGGCCAAGAAGGCCACCTCCCCGGCCATCGAGTGGGCACGGTTGGAGAGGGCCGGGGGAATTCCAAGCAGGATGTTACCGAAGCCGCTGAAGTGACCGACTACTGCGGGCAGAAGAGATTGCGGATCGGTGCTCCAACTCTGTCGCATGAAGTTGTCGGTTACCGTCGCCAACTGATCCAGGCTCCGGTTGTCTACCCGGGTTCCGGTTAGAACCGAGCGGAGCCGTTCCAGATCAACACCGGGCAGAACGCCCAGCGCACCAACAAAACTTACTTTGGCAAATTCACGTCTTTCCACTTCACTACCTCCAGCATCTGAATCTACCGTTGTAGGGTTCACCTGGAGGGGGGAGGTGAGCAGATTTGCATTTTCCAGCTGGGCGCGCTGTTGCCGGGCCTGCTCCTTGAGCATCTCCAGCGAGAGGTGGAGTGAGGTGGACAGCCAAGCCAGGCTGTCCGAGCGGGGGGTGGCGCCCAGCTCATAACGGTGGATGAGCTGAGGGGTGGCTCCGGACCAGGATCCATTGTCGGCGGCCGCTTTTTGCAGCCTTAGGGCCAACGCCTCCTGGGTTAAACCCACCTGTTTTCGTCGCATATAGATTAGATCGGCCAGGGGTAGGCCGATCGGTTTGTTGCTACTGGTTCTTTTGGGGACCATAGCCGTGCATGATACGGGGTTGTCTGGTGAGCGACAAGGTATCAATAGAGGTGTTGGGGTCAGCCGGCCGTGAACTCCTCGTCCAGGCGTTGAATGGCAGGGGAGTCGTTATTGCCCAGCCAGCGCTGCCGCATATTTACGGTCATCTGTTCATAACGGGGTGCGGCAGCTTCGCGAGCCATATTAAGGGCGCTGCTAAAGATGTGACAAGATCGCTCGGTATCCCCCTTTTGGGCGTACACCGAACCGAGATGAGCCAGAATGTTGGCTTGTTGAGTTTTCCAGGAAGGATCGATTCGATCCAGAATTCGCTCGAAAGTCTCGGCCGAATCCTCATACTGTCGGAGATGAAAGAGATGCCAACCTCTGGCTATATCCACCTCGTCACGGATGCTCTCCAGCATGTAAAGATCAGAGTTTTCCCCTCTCCGCCGTCCTAAATAATGCTCGGCGCTCTCGATATCTCTCGTTGCGGCTTGGCCTCTACCCGCCGCCGCAAGGTCATAGGCACGGGAGGAGTAGGTGAGGGCAGCTCCCATCGGGTTGGGGCTTCCTCCAAGTAGGGATTGAGCTTTATCTAAGATAGCCACTGCTCTCTCCGGTGGAGCTTCGTCTCGGGCTTGCCAGCCTCGAATAGTGAATAGAATCGATTGCAACCTGATGTCACCGGCGCTCTGAGCTATCCGCTCGGAAGTCTGCCAGAAGAAGTCGGTATCTGCCCGCAACCCACTCTTGAGCAAAAGATATCCGGCCAGGAAGGCAACCTCCCCGGCCATCGAGTGAGCGCGGGTGGAGAGGGCCGGAGGGACTCCGAGCAGTATGTTGCCGAAGCCGCTGAAATGACCAATGACCGCGGGCAGGAGGGAGCGTGGGCCGGCGCTCCAACTCTCGCGCATGAAGTTTTCGGTCAGGATGGCTAACTGATCAAGGCTTTGCTTGTCCACTCTGGTTCCGGCGAGCACCGCATGAAGCCGCTCCCGATCCAACTCTCCAGCCCTCGAATCCGCCACCGGAGTCGCGATGGCCGCAGTCGCACCCCCCAGCCGGGCGGACTGTTGCCGGGCCCGATCTCTCAGCATCTCTGGGGCGAGATTGAGCGATGTGGCCAACCAGTCTAGATTTTTAGCGCGGGGAAGAGTGTCCCCCATCTCATAACGATGGATCAACTGGATGGTGGTTCCCGAACGGATGCCGGCTTTGATCGCTTCCTGCTGCAGCCGCTCGGCCACCTCCCCCTGGGTCAAACCCATCTGCTTCCGTCGCAGATAGAGCAGATCGGCCAGCGGTAGGCCAACCAGTTT
>JBOHUW010000082.1:0-6682 GCA_050734895.1 Candidatus Dormibacteraceae bacterium
TGATCCCTTTTTTGCCCCAGCTCCCAATCGAGACGATTCGCGCCGCAGCTCCAGGGCTCAAAGAGCGGCTGCCTCGCCTCGATAAAGCAGCAGAACTGCTGGCCTACCTGACCGAGCCTCCGCCCCGTCCGCCACACAGCCCACCGCAGCCAGAGATGCTGACCGCGGTGGCAGCTAAATTACAAGCTACCGAGTGGAACGAAACCGCAATAGAGGCAGCCCTGGAGGAGCTGCGTGAGGAGCATGGCTGGGCTCGAGGCAAGCTCTTCAATCCGATCCGGCTGGCGGTTGCCGGGCGTATCTCTCCCCCGCTACACGTTACCTTAGCTCTTCTGCCCAAAACCGAGGCCCTGGCCCGACTGCAAAAAGCATTAGAGGTCCGATGAAACAGTATCGTTTGATCAGATTGACAGCGGTGATGACCACCGTCCTCACTATTACAGCACTGGCCGCATCGAGTCCATCTCTCCAGGCTTCAGAGAGAGTCAGCGCCAACTCGGATCAAGACCAAGCGATCCGGCAGATGATGAACAAGCTAACTCTGCCCGAAAAAGTGGGGCAGATGTTTATAGCTCGCTTCTCTGGTGACACCACGACCACCAACAATCCGCCGGACGTGGCGATCAATCACAAACTGTACGGCAGCGATATGGATAACGCCAGCCAGCTAGTCACTAAATACCATCTCGGCGAAATCTTCTACACCCACAGCGATAACAATACGAACGATCCAGCGCAAATTGTCAAGCTCTCTAACGGCCTTCAACAGGCTTCGCTGGCGGATACCCACATCCCCCTATTGATCACTGCCGACCAAGAAGGGGGCACCGTGAACCACATCGCCGCCCCCGCCGCGGTTTCGCCAGGAAATATGGCGATCGGGGCAACCTTCAACCCATCGAGCGCTTACCGAGCAGCTTTCATCTACGGTTCCGAGCAGCGCTCGATGGGAATTGACTTGGATATCGCGCCGGTCGTGGATGTCAACACCAATCCATCGAACCAAGCGGATGGACCCCGCTCCTTCGGAGATCGGACCCCGGCGGTTGCCGATTTTGCGGCGGCGGAGGTGGCTGGTTACCAGGCGACCGGAATTGGAGACCAGGCCAAACACTTCCCCGGCCTTGGAAGTACCGAGGCTAATACCGACGACGGGATAGGCGTCACCAATGAAACCAGAGGGCAGATCAGCTCCACTGACCTTCCTCCCTTTCAGGCAGCGATCGCCGCCGGCGTGAAGTCAATCATGGTTTCTCATCTGGTAATTCCCTCCCTGGATCACTCCGGACTACCCGCCAGCCTCTCCCATCCGATAGTCACCGATCTACTACGCAACCAGCTGCACTACCAGGGAGTAATCGGCACTGATTCCCTTAAGGCTAAAGCGCTGGCCAAGATTCCGCCCAAAGAGGTGATTCTGGATGCAATTAACGCTGGTGAAGATGAGCTATACACTCCTCTAAACCTCGGAGAAGCAATCCAGACGGTGCTTGATGCAGTCCACAACGGAGAACTCAGCCAGTCCCGCATCGACCAATCGGTATACCGACTCCTGCGGATGAAGTTTGAACTCGGCCTCTTCGGCAAGCCCTACGCCTCGACAGCTCACCTCCAGAGCGAGGTCGGCACCCCGTCCCACCTCCAAACGATGGCCGAGATCGCCCAACAGTCGATCACCTTACTCCGCAACGATGCTCACTTACTGCCGCTAAACTCCGGTTCAGGCAAGCATGTGCTGGTTACTGGGTGGGGGGCAACCACAACCCAAAACCTAGCTACCGACCTCTCCCAAAGAGGGGTAAGTACACAGAGAATCTGGACCGATTCTCCAGCCCAGCCGGCGATTGATGCCGCTGTAACCGCGGCCCAAGGCTCCGATTTGACCCTAGTCACCACCTATAACGCCTGGGCCGACCCTACTCAGCAAGCATTGGTCAAGGCGCTGCTAGCTACCGGAAGGCCAGTGATAATAGCCGCGGTCGGCGGGCCGTACGACATCGCCTACTTCCCCACCGCACCCACCTATCTGGCCACTTACGGCTACCAGCCTAATTCGATGGCCGCCCTCACCGACACCCTCTTTGGAGCTAAACCGACCGGTCGCCTGCCAGTCACTATCCCAGCAGTTGCCCGGGGAGATGTCCTCTTCCAGTACGGGGCGGGAGGAGGTTAGTCCCTATTCTCAATCAACGATAAACGTATCTATAATAGATTCGATTATCATTCTCGCCAGCGTTCTATGAATAAACCTGCCGAAATATTCGACCGCGAGTTCGAGTGGGCCGAGCTTGTCCGCTTCGCTTCCTATCAAGGTCCTGAAGCAACGCTAGGGATCGTCTCCGGTCATCGACGCCAGGGTAAGACCTTTCTCCTCACTGCGTTATGCCAAGCAACGGATGGATTCTATTTTGCAGCCACCGAAGCTACCGAACCCGAAGCGACATTGACACCGAACACACCCGACTACTCTGCTTCAGCGGCGACGGCTTCACCGATGAACTGCAAAGTCGTGCCGCCAACTCCGCCGAGGTCCAACTTATTGATCTAGAACGGCTTTATCATGGCAGCTGAAGTGGGAGGTGACCCTCCGTCTGTAATAGTTGCGGTCAGCGCTCAAGAAAAGATGTCGCTGGCCGTAATCGCGAGGATATCGCGTGGAACATCCCGCACCTGCTCCCGGGCGGCCACCGCATAGCGGAGTTCCGGTGAATGACATGGCAAGGCAATCGCCTTCCGATCAAGCGCAGTACGAATCCTTTCAGCGTTGACTGACCTTGCCCACTTCACCTCTCCAACAAGTACAGTATCTTCATTGCGGACGGCCAGAACAACCGCATCGATCTCAATATCCGACCCCAGCTCAGGCCAGCCGATTCAATTCTTTGCTTCGATTAGTGAACTTCACGTTGAGGGTAACTTACCTCTGCGGTAAGTTACCCTCAACGTCAGTAAATTGCCAATAAAACTTCTCTGCCGGCTGGGGCGTATAGGAAATATGAAGACCTTGACGAGGACCGAAGAGACGGAGGCGATCGCAGCGCTGCGGCGGGGGGAGAGCGGAGGGCTGGAGGTCCTAATCGAGCTCCACCAGCTATGGGCTCTGCGCTTTGCCTACAGCATTACTGGCAGTCGGGCGGAGGCAGAGGATGTGGTCGCGGATGCCTTTATTGCCGTCTATGAGCATCTTGACCAACTTCATCCTGAGCGGGCATTCAAACCCTGGTTCAACCGAATCGTATACAACCGCGCGATCAGCGTGACTCGCAAGGCGGCGCGAATGCACCGGATACTCGGGTTTTTGGGCCGCCAACCGACTAGGTCACCCGATCCAGAAGCAGAAGCTGAATCCAACTCCTTCCACCGCCAACTTGTGGCCGTCGTACACGCGCTGCCGCTCAATGAACGACTAGTGATCGTCCTCCGCTACTTCGAGGATATGGGCGAGCAAGAGATCGGGATACTCCTCGCCTGGCCATTGGGCACCGTAAAAACTCGACTTCGCCGGGCTCGATTGAAGCTTCGCGATCAACTTACGGACAAAAATGGAGTCTGGGCTTACAGCCTGACAGGAGGAAACCGATGAATATCCAAGATGATCTGTTCAACCGTGAAATTTCCGCGGCATTGTTCAACGATGCCCAGAAAGCGATCCCTAACGGGACGACCGTACTCCCGGCGGTGCGGGCTCGCCTGAGCCAAATCAAAGCTGCCCGTCCCCACGGTTTGCCGAACCGCTCCCCTCGTTGGCGTAAACCTCTGGTGCTGTCGCTGGCCGCCGGGATTCTGATTGCGGCCCTGGCCGCATCGCCTTTCGTCCAGGCCACAACTAGCCCCTTCGCCAGGTGGCTGCTCCAAGGGGCCGGTATCGCACCCAAAAACGCTCGCCAGATCGACCTGTACCAGAATAGGGATAAAGGTGCGCCTATTCAGGCAACCTCATCTGGATATACCATAGCTTTGGTCGGAACCTACAGCGACCAGTTTCACACCGTGCTATTTCTCCGCCCCACCCCCAACGCGCTGCTCGGAGCCATGCGGGTCACGGATGAATCAGGGAAAGACCTGCAAGGCGGTGGAGGTCGCCTCATGAGTGTGGACGGGGAGCCAGCAGCAATAGAATTCAATGCCCTGTCCCCGGGACCGCATCAACTTACAATGCATATTTCCTTCATCAACACCTCTAATTACAGTAAGAGCCCGACGATCTGGGGAAACTGGGTTCTCCATATCCCCGTGGAAACCAACTCGGCTAAGGTGGCCGCAGCAACACCGGCCACCGGCGTACTTGGTAAAGTGCACATGACGGTTCATCCAGTAGGGGGCGATGGCAAGATGTTGGTCCTCCAGTTCGAGACGACCGGAGCGACCATAGATCAGCTGTCGAAGGATCTCAGACCGGATCCAGGCGCGTTCAAGATCAACGTCTATGATGCCGCGGGCCACCACCTCAACTTCTATGACAATGCAGGTAGCCTCACCAAAGAGCTGGGGGCCGCAGAGTGCAGCAACGCAGACGGAGCCATAGGTGGCAATGTGCTGACCTGTACTCAGCATCTGCAGGGGACGGGGCCAGGGACCTATAAGTTGGTGGCGACCTACGAAGGCCACAGCTTCGAGTCGAAATTCACAATCAGCTGACAAGGTAAGGTAAGGAAGAAGATGTCGCCCCCACTTACCGGGAAGAAAGACCTAGAGTGGAGCCGTCGCGTGACGGCTCCGCTCCACTAGAGCACATACTACTTGCATGATCCGGACTCGCCTCATTCAACTGCTGGCCATACTGTTCGGGAGGCAGAACGCCCCGCTTCGCACCAACCAACACCTGCATAACGCCGCGGCCGACCTGCTCGAGAATTTTCATCGTGAGCAAGGCAAATTCTATGCCGGTGGCGATGATTCCAGGCTCCGCTCGCTGCTCACCGAGGACATCACCTGGCACGTACCGGGTGACAACCTGATCGCCGGAGATTATCACAGCCTTGACGAAGTCTTCGCCTACTTCACGCGCCGACGCGACCTCGCCAACCACACCATGCAAATGCATCCTCGGGAGCTCCTCGTTGGTAACAGCGATTGTGTCGCCTCAGTGACCGACGGCACCGCCACCATCGACGGGGTGGCCCATTCATGGTCAACAGTGGGGCTCTACCGCATCGTCGAGGGCCAGGTTGTCGAGTGCTGGCTTTTACCACTCGATCCAGTAGCCTTCGACCTGGTTTGGAGCGCTACCAACCGAATACCCTCAGCTCAAAGTTAGCGGCCGGTGGCTCCAGCCGGGTGCACTGAATGCTTGCCTTCGGCAAATTCCTCCACCATTTTGGCACAGAAAGCAGGTAGATCCCGCGGCTTGCGGCTGGTCACCAACCCCTCATCGGTCACCACCTCCTGGTCGATCCACTTACCACCAGCATTGCGGATGTCAGTTTGAAGACTGGGCCAAGAAGTCAGCCTCCGTCCTCTCACCACATCGGCTTCGACCAACATCCAGGGACCGTGGCAGATCGCTGCTATCGGCTTGCCGGTCGCCGCAAAATTTCGCACAAAAGCTACCGCCTGCTTATCCTGGCGCAGATGATCGGGGTTGGTCGTACCTCCCGGCAATAGCAGTCCGTCGTAATCTCCAAACGAGGCCATAGATACCTGCTTATCGACGCGGTACTTACCCGCTGGCTGGACGTCATGGTTCATCGCCTGAATCTCGCCCGACTTATTCGATAGAAGATCCACCTCCGCACCAGCCTCCCGCGTAGCTCGCATCGGCTCTACTAACTCAACCTCCTCAACCCCATCTGTCGCTAACACCGCTATCCTTTTTCCACTTAATTTATCAGCCATTTCGCAATCATAACAAATCTCTATTTTGCCATCATATAATGCGAGAGCATTGATGTTAAATTAACTTTTCACGTTACGTTAACTTCGGTACCCAACCTGAGTAGCCCGCTCTCGGGCAGAGGGAATCAAAACTTCCATCCTAATATTGATTAGGCGATGAAAATTGAATCAACCAACCCTTCTGAAAATTTCACCCGGCTAGGCGAGGTTGAGGCATCAACGCTCGAGGAGGTGCAGGATGCTGTTGCCCGAGGGCGAAAATGCAGCCGGAATGGGAAGAGCTTTCTCTACCGGAGCGATGTGGACGGGTTAGATCGTTCAATGAATTGGCACGATCTAACTCCGAAGATATTGCCCACCTCATCGCCCTGGAGACAGGGCGTCCTATTACCAGCGCACGAGTAATTGTGGCCTGGGGCATCCAATACTTTGAAGCGTATCTGGAGATGGCAGATAAGTATCTATCGCCCCAGATCACCTTTCAGACCGCAAGCGAAATTCACCGAATCTACCGTGAACCCTGGGGCGTTGTGGGCTGTATCACCCCCTGGAATTTCCCCTTTCTCAACGTTCCCTGGCAATGCGGACAGGCATTAATCGCTGGCAATACAATCGTCTACAAAAATTCTGAAAAAGATCCTCTATTCGGGCAGCTGCTCGCCGATTTAATCGACCGCTCCGACCTTCCATCCGGGGTATTCAATGTCCTGCATGGCGATGGCCAAGTTGGCCGCTGGATACTCGAATCTGACATCGATCTAATCTCTTTCACCGGCAGTACGAAGACCGGACAGGAAGTCGCGAAGTTAGCCGCTAAGAAGTTCATTCCTTATGTGGCTGAACTGGG
>JBOHUW010000083.1:0-6657 GCA_050734895.1 Candidatus Dormibacteraceae bacterium
CCTTGGGGCTGCCGATCATCACCGCTCCGACCAGCCGCTCCTCCAGGAAGAAGAGTTTGCGATAGAGCGGATCATCCGGTGCGTAAACTCGAACCGACTCCAACCCGGGATGGACATCCGGGGTAATTCCCATCACTGCCAGGGTGGAGCCGAACATGGTGGTGGTGTAAGTGGGAACGTCGAAGAACTCCTCGTTTTCACCGGCCATGTTGTGAGCCGCCACTACCCCGTGCGCCTTGGCATTATCCCAAGTTCCCATCTGATTGTGTGTTCCGAGCATCCGGTCGAAGAAGACCGCCACATCCCCGGCGGCGTAGATGTTGGGCAGCGCGGTACGCAGTTGGACATCTGTCACCACTCCGCGCCGCAGCTCCACCCCCACGCCAGATAGGGGTTCAACGTAGTAGTCAAGCCCCACTCCATAGACCAGAAGATCAAATTCTCCCAGCTGCCGACCGCTCATGGTGGTCGCCGAGAATCGCTCACCGCTAACCGAGAGGTATTTAATTTCATCCGTACAGATGAATTCCACCCCACGCTCCTCCCCCATCCGACGACAGAGCCCACCCCCCTCGGCATCCAGGATATCCCGCAGGAACCACGGTCCCCGCATGACCCAGGTCACCTCGGCCCGCTGGCGATGAGCGATCCCCTCGGCTAGCTCGTAAGCTATGAAGCTGCCCCCCAGGACCAGAACCCTCGCGGCTTCGTCGGCCGCTTCGATGATCCGATCGGTGTCGTCCAGGGTCTGAAAACCAAACATCTTCGATTTGGGCAGCTCGTGACTCCCCGGCCAGGGCGGCGGTTTGGGCCGCCCACCAGTTGCTACCAGCAACGCATCGTAGGCAAATTCCCGTCCCTTATCGGTTCGCACCAACTGCTTCCCGGGGTCGATCTCCCGCACCCAACTCTCGAAATGGATCTCGATCCCCTTCGCCTGGTAGTCCTCCTTGCTGCGCAGAAAGACCTTCTCTCGCCGCAGCTGACCCTGAAGATAGCGGGGCAAGGCAACTCGGTTGTAGAGGGGATGGGGCTCACCGGTGATCATCACCACCGAGGCTGTACTGTCGCGACGAAGCAGCTCTTCAGCCGCGCTCTGACCGGCAATACCGTTGCCAATAATCACATAGCGCATCCGCTAAAGCTAAACTTTCGACCATGGCCTACGAGGACTCTGATTTAACCGCTACCGAATCAGCCCAATTGCAAAGCTATCTGACCAATTCCCATGGGCGTACTTTCGCCCTGCGCAACCTCCCCGAGGTGGTCAAAGGGGCTCTCTTCAGCCGCTACTCGCGGACCGAGAAAAGCCTGCGCCGGGTGTTGCTCGATGAGTTTTTACCCCTACTAGAGGCTGATTCAGAGCCAACCGCCAACGCTGCCACAGCAGTCGCCGATCAGCGAGCGGAGGAATTCTACCAACGAGTGCTGGTCGGCTACGGCGATGATTCGGTCGCCGAATTGGCGGGAGCCCACCTGGCGATCGAGCAGGTCTCCACCCTCGCCGCCAAGGCGTTGGAGGACTCCCGGATCGGCATATCTCCGCTCGAAAAATCGACCCGCTATGTCCGCTTCGACCGCCGCAATGCGGCGGGAAACTTCGCCTATTATCGAGGACCGGAGCTGACTCATCCAACTTACATTTCAACCCTCGACGCCCTCTTCCAGACCTACTCCGATCTCTTGCCACCGTTGATTCAGTCCATTCGAGATCGCTATCCACTGGAGGAAGGGGAGAACCAGGCCGGCTGGAAATCGGCCACCCGGGCGAAGGCTCTGGATTTGATAAGAGGATTGCTCCCCGCGGCCACCCTGACCAATCTCGGTCTCTTCGGCAACGGCCGGGCCTTCGAGTATCTACTCACCAAACTGGCCGCCTCCGAGCTGCCGGAATGCGTCGAGCTGGCCCCCGAACTGCACCAGGAGCTAGCCCAGGTCATTCCCGCCTTCGTCCGACGGGCACTCGATGAGCGCTATGGGGAGCCGGCGATCAAGCGGCTACGCGAACTCCGGCAGCACACCATCACCCTCGCCCCACCACGCTCGGAGCCGATCGCCGGCGACCGAATTCGACTGATTGAATACAATCCCCGGGCCGAAGCCATCGTTGCCGCCGCCGCCCTCTTTCCCTTCAGCGATCAACCTCTCGACGGCCTCGAACTGGAAGAAGGCAGAGTAGGTCAGGTACTAACCACGCTTCTGACCGGACGAGGCAATCGCCGCCATAAGTTGCCCCGCGCTCTGGAGCAGGCCGACTACACCTTCGAGCTAGTGGCCAGCTACGCCGCCTATCGTGACCTACATCGGCATCGGATGGTTAGCCAACAGCGCCAGCTGTTGGGCTCAACGCTCGGCTATGAGCTGAGCCCCGAGCTGAGCGAGTATGGGATTCAAGAACAGGTGAATTCCGCTCTGGAGCAGGCCGGCGCCGCCCACCGACGGCTGACCGCCGACCTCGGGCCGGAGCTAGCCCAATACGTAGTTCCCCTCACCTATCGAATGCGCTGGTACATCAAGGCCAACCTGCGCGAGATCTACCACCTCTGCGAACTGCGCAGTACACCGCAAGGCCATCCGGAGTATCGCTGGCTGGCCCAAGAGATGTTCCGCCAGGTGCAGGCCGTGCACCCTCGGTTGACGGCTAACCATCTGGTGGATTTCAGCTCAGGAGCGGAGTTGGAACGCCGCGCCGCCGAACGACGTCAGGCCGAGCGAGCGGCAAAATGACCCCTAACCCGGCAGTGAATTCAAATCATTCCTCCGTCGTCGCCCCGGCCGAGGAGGCTAATGAGTGGCGCACGGCTCAACACCAGTTCGATCAGGCAGCGGAGCTGATCGAACTGGAGCCGGAGCTTCGAGCCGTACTCCGCGAGGTCTTGCGGGAGTTCACCTGCAATTTCCCCATCGAGATGGATGATGGTCGGATAGAGGTTTTTACCGGTTATCGGGTACAACACAACATCAATCGCGGGCCGGCCAAGGGCGGGATTCGTTATCACCCGGCAGTGTCGCTCGATGAGGTGAAGGCACTAGCCATGTGGATGACCTGGAAATGCGCCGTGGTCAATCTTCCCTACGGTGGGGCCAAGGGGGGTATCGTGATCGACCCAAGTCGGCTCTCGCCACGCGAGCTGGAGCGTCTCACCCGCCGATTTGCCAGTGAAATCTCCCCCGTAATCGGACCCGACCGGGATATTCCGGCCCCGGATGTCAACACCAACGGACAGACCATGGCCTGGATCATGGATACCCTCTCCGCCCACGCCGGCCACTCCCTGACCGCTACGGTAACCGGCAAGCCGGTGGAGATCGGAGGGTCGCTGGGGCGGATTGAGGCGACCGGGCGGGGCGTCATGCTCTGCACCCTGGATGCCCTCCGCCATCTCGGTCTCGACCCATCGCAAAGCCGCGTGGCAGTGCAGGGCTTCGGCAATGTGGGCAGCACATCGGCCCAACTGCTTAGTGAGGCCGGCTGCCCGATCGTCGCCCTCTCCGACCAATTCGGCGGCATCTACAACCCGGCCGGGCTCTGCTTGCCGGAGGTGACAGCTCACATGAAACGAGAACATACCCTGCTCGGTTTTCCCGGGGCAGAGCGTATCTCCAGCTCCGATCCGTTGTTCTGCGCGGCCGAGGTAGTAATACCCGCCGCCCTCGGCAACCAAATCACCTCCAGCAACGCAGCGATGATCCAGGCCCAAGTGATAGTCGAGGGAGCCAATGGACCGACCACCCCGGAGGCGGACGAGATTTTGGAACAGCGGGGGATTTTCCTGGTCCCCGACATTATGGCTAACGCCGGCGGGGTAACCGTCAGCTACTTCGAGTGGGTCCAGGATCTGCAGTCCTTCTTCTGGTCAGAGCGCGAGGTGAATGAAAAGCTGCGCGGCATTCTCAGCCGAGCCTTCCAAGATATCTTAAAAATTGCCCAATCCCGCCAGCTGCCGATGCGAATGGCCGCCTATGTCCAAGCCATCGAGCGAGTCGCCGCCGCCACTCGAACCCGCGGCTTGTACCCATAGGAGACCATTGGCGATTCAGCCGAGGGCCCATGCCAGCATTGATGCCGGCATGATCGAGATCGAGTTCTCAAATCGCAAGATATCCTTGCTGGCCACAACAGCGGGGCGACTGCCGAACGCTGCCTTGATCGACTGCAGATGGCGCCCGGTGATTTTGTTTGAGTACTTGGACTCGACGACCTCGGCCAGATCACGCGATCCCATGACGAAGTCGATTTCTCCGCCCGAACTGGTTCGCCAGGAGTGAAGGTTGGTAGGCGCTGCAAAGCCGGCAAGCTGCAGATAGCCCGGCTCGTATCGTCTTAACAAGGCGATTGCCAGGACGTTCTCGACCAGTTGGGTATCTTCGAGCCGCAAGCCGGGCGTAATCCGCGCCATGGTTGATGCGATCAGCGGATCGCCGAAGTAGAGCTTCTTATCACGCGGCAAGTCACTGCCAACTCGATCTGCTCGCCATGCATACACCACGAGAACAAGGTAGCTGTGGGCAAGAAATTGTATGTAGTCCCGCGCAGTGTTGGCAGTGGGACCGCCGCGCGAACGCGCTCCAATCGGGACGTCCATATCCTCAGCCAGGGCTGACCAGCTTGCTTTTGATGAGAGAGAACGCGCTACGCGTTCGAGGAGTGCCCGCGCAGCTGGCTCTTGAGCTCCACGCCGCGCAACGTCACGGACGATACCATCTACAACAATCTTCATAACCCTTTCGCTTGGCTCCGTCGTGCCGGATACAGCATCGGCAACCGCTGCCGGCATCCCGCCGAATCTGAGATACAGATCGAACACTCTCCTCAAAGTGGGCATATGGATCTGGGCATCCAGCAAAGCGTCGCGACCACTTGCAGTTGTCAGCTCTACAACCGTCGCCCTTGGCGAGGTGGGCAGAGATGGTTCAAGGGCCGAGGCGAAATCGGGGAAGCTATGCGGCAAAATTAGATGATCGTCCCCAGCTCCACGACGCCCCGGCCATCGTTCGGCGGCTCGATGATGCATATCCACTGCAGATGAGCCAGTACAGATCACTACATCGTCTCGGAGCGGGCCGTCATCCCAAAGCGATTTGATGGCTATGTCCCAATCTCGAACCATGGTCGCCTCATCGAGAAGCACCAGATTCGGTCCAGATGCGCGACTCATCTCTTTCACTCTGAGAACTGCTTCGTAGAGTGCCGAGGGAGGCTGACCGATGAGGAGATCCGCCGTGATATACATCACCGCACGGGGTGACCAGCCATTTTTAAGTGTGCGATCGACGATCAACTTGAGCGTCGTGCTCTTACCCACCTGGCGAGGCCCGCGGATAGTGTGGAGACCAGGCTCGCCAAGCGGAAGTTGAACTACAACGGGAATCGGAAGAATAGCGGGCTGACGCGAGAGGTTTGCTAGATGCGGATCTCGAGTGGGCCATTCAGGCTCAGACCACCATGGATTTTGTTGGAGGAGTTGCTGATCGCCAAGTGTCACAGGGTTAGATTCTACGCCTCGGCCCTAGCGAATTGCGGATAAAGACAGGTTTATCCGCAATTAATTGCAGTTAAAGGTGGGTTTATCCGTGCCAATAGCATGCCCTCGGATTTCAGATAGGCCCTCGACACGGACAGAGTTGGGCGGTACTGAGCGAGCACCGGGGCATCCAGTTGCCAGCATCGACAGTGACACAGGTCGATCGTGTCCACCCAACAACGATCCCACATCCGGTAGCATTCTCAAAGTTGGAAGGGAATGAGAGGGAGCTTGGAGTGACCACGAACACCTCGACGACATCGGCCCGGCTGAGTGGCGAGGCGGTGATCCCGTTGCGCACCCTGGAGCCGACCGGCCCGCTGGACAGCCTCGGATGGCTGGATGAGGCGATCGGTGACGCACGGGTAGTGGCCATCGGCGAGAGCGCACACTGGAACGGTGAATTCTATCAGCTCCGACACCGCCTACTGCGCTACCTGGTCGAACGTCATGGATTCGGAGCCTACACGATGGAGTCGGGATTCGTCGAAGAGTGGTTGACCGACAACTGGGTCCGAGGTGGTGAAGGCCCCATCGGCGAGGTCATGGCGAACGGCATGACCTCGCTGATGGGGCTGTGGACACAAATGCGCGCCCATCTGGAATGGATGCGGCAGTACAATCACACGGCCACGCACCCCGTTGGCTTCTACGGCATCGACCTGTCCGGCTCGAACATCTCCCTGCTGCCCGGCCTGGATGCAGTGATCGCCTACCTCGCGCAGGCCGATCCCGAGTTCCAAATCGACCCGAGCGTCAGGGAGACGGCCTCTGCATTCGCGGCGACATCCGTATTCTCCATTCCCGCAACCTTTGCCACCTACGGGAAGCTTTCACCCGAGAGCCGGGACGCGCTGACGGCGGGCCTCGCCGATCTCATGGCACGCATGATGGGCCGGCGCCTCGACTACCTTCGGCTGACTACCGTGGATGCCTATGAGCGCGCGCTCCGTTCGCTGAACCTCACGGTCACCATCGATGTGATGTTCCGCGACCTGGCTCGCGGCGACCAACAGGGAATGATGTTTAACCGCGATGCCACGATCGCCGACACGGTCGAGTGGATCCTGCACCGAGAGGACCGGATCGTGGTGGCCGCGCACAACGGCCATATTCAACGCTGGCCCTGCAC
>JBOHUW010000084.1:0-6572 GCA_050734895.1 Candidatus Dormibacteraceae bacterium
CCTGGCCCCGGAGCACGGCATGCACGCAGCAGGCCAGCGGCTCGATCAACACCGCCGCTTCATCAGAGAGCTTCTCCGGCACCTGGTGCAACTGGCTGGGATGGGCGACTAACATCTCCCCCCACCACCCTCCGGTGGCCGAGCAGTAGCCGGTCTGGAGCCCCACCGGCAGATCCCCCGCATCCAGGTTCTCACATAAACCAGGGCGCCCCTCAGTACACCGCGCGCACTCCTCGGCAATGCCCCGCACCCGGCAACCCAGCGCCGGTTCGATCACCACTCGGGTACCATCACTCAGCTGCCCGACCACCTCATGACCGGGTATGAAAGGGTAGCTGGTCAGCGGATCGAGGTAGAGCGAGGTGTGTCCGGTGAGCGCCGAGAGGTCGGAGCCACAGATGCCGGAGAGCCGAGGGTACACCCGCTCCCAACCGGCCGCCGGCAGCTCCGGGGCCGGGACATCACCACAGTGAAGAACCGAGAAATCACCGGTCGACACCTTGGGATTACCCCCACTCGCCTTGATCAAAGCGTAGCGAGGAATGGAACGCATGTAGCTAAGCGCAAGCATCAGTTTTTCTCGACAGCTGAATAAGAAGGACGGGGATCGGGAATCGGCAAACGCCAATTACCCGGGGCCATCTGCCAGCGCTCGATCCGCCATCCTCGCTGACCGGCAATCTGGGAGAGACGGGCATCGGGGTTGACCACCACCGGGGTGCCTACCTGCTCTAACGTCGGTAAATCACTGATCGCATCAGCATAGGCGAAGCTGTTGGAGAGATCAAGTCCAGCCGCCGCAGCCAAACTGTTCACCCGCACTCCCCGCGCCTCACCAACCAGCGGCGGCGCTGAGAGATCACCGGTCAGCCGACCATCTTTGACCAGCAGCGAGGCACAGTCCACCTCCACCTCCAACATCTCGGCCAGCGGTTGAACCACGAAATCGAGCGCTCCGGTAAGCAGCAGCACCCGGTGACCAGCCCGCTTGTGTTCCCGAATTCGACGTATGCCCTCGGGATAGAGCCGGCGGAGGGTTACCGCCTCCAACGCCTGCCGACCCAACTCTTTGATCCGCGACACCTCCAACCCGGCATACTCTCGGTAAAAAGAGCGCTGGAAATCGGCCCGTGAATTTCGCTCCAGATAGAGCCAGCGGGGGGCTCGCTTCGCCATGCGGGCAGCGAAGGCCGGCCACTGCTTCCACTCCTGATCGCGCAGCCGCATCCAGAAGAAGTACTCGATGACGTTGGTCTCCACCAGCGTGCCATCGACGTCAAAAACCGCCAGCACTCGCTCATCCCCGGCCCTCCGGTGGAGCAGGGCGACAGCGGAGTGGGCCACCTTGGCCGGGGTAGTCTGACCCGAAGGCCCGCCATCCTTGCGCCGGCTGCCATCCGCCCGAGCCATCTTGATCACGGTCGGGAAATGCACCCCATGGAGGTAATCCCTCCAGGTGTAGCCGGCCGGGTCGAAGGGAAAACGCTCCTGCTCTTTGGCCGGCAGCTTGGACCACAGCTCCTGAACGTTGTGGGTGTCATAGACGCAGTCCACATCGGTATAGATGCCATAGAGTTCAGCCAGATTGAGCGCCCGCTCCAACTTGCCCCGCCGCTCATGGAGATCGTCCGACCACCGGGTGGAATCTCCTCCTAAAGGCAGCCGCTCGACCACCTGCTGAGCCATCTCGATCGCCCGCAGCGCCAGCTTGCCGCGGAAGGTTACCTCGCCCCGCGGCGGAAAGGTCCAGGTTGGAGTCCCGATCACCTGCCCATCGCTCCCGCGCAGCGGATGCTCCGTGAAGTACTCCCCCGCCTCATCGTGGAGTTGGCGCAGCCGCAGCGGATTACGCGAGCCGGAGGCGGCGTGGTAGATGCGATACTCCCCCGCCGCCGGCGGATTGGCAGCTACCGCCAACACGGTGTTGACCACGTAATCGGCGGGAATGATGTCCAGCACCCCATCGGGCAGACCGGAGAAATCCGGTAGCACCGCCCGGGCGAAGGCCAAGATGATTGGTTCGGCCATCCGAAAGCCTTCCAACCAGCCAGGAAAAGGTTCGCGCAGTGAACTCTCGATGATCGCCGGGCGGACAATCGAGAGTGGAACCTCACCATGCAGCTCGACCACCGCCCGCTCAGCCATCGCCTTAGTAAAAGCGTAGATGTCACTGAAACCCATCACCCGAGCATGGGCCCGACCGCGTTCGATCAGGCGCTCTTTCACCCATCGCTCACGCAGTCGCTCGGTGGAGCGGGAGAGGGCCGGCACCCCGGCCGGGCCGATTCGTCCCCGCGCCTCCTGCCACAGCTTCTCCAGCCGCTCCGGGCGGCGACTCTCCTCCTCGGCTACCGGCCGCAGCCGACTCAGAATTTCTGCCTCCTGCCGCCAGTTAAGACCCGGGTCATGGGGCAGCTCTTCTCTCACCATGCCTCGGAGCAGGCCCCCGACGTAGGCGGTGGAAACATGAACCAGGTGAGGGTTACTGCCGCTCTCCTCCACCGCTCTGATCAGCCGCGCTGCCCCAAGCAGGTTGGTTTGGGCCGAGAGATCAGCAGGGTTGTCGAACTCCACCGCGGCGGCCGAGTGAATCACTACCTCACACTCGCCAAGCCGCGATTGACTCTGCTCGCTAAGCCCCAATCCATCCTGGCCGAGGTCGAGTTCCAGCACGGCCAGCTTCTCGGCGATCAGGCGGGAGAACCCCGCCTCACCCAACTCCTCTTTCAATCGCCGGAAGGCCGGGCTGGCCAACACCTCCCGCTCCAGCCGCTCGGCCGCCGAACGCCGATTGCTGGAGCGCATGCCGAGGTAGATCCTCCCCACCTGCGGGATATCGCGTAGACACTTCTCAACCACCGACTTACCCAGGAATCCGGTGGTCCCGGTAACCAAAATGGTTTTACCGGCGAGGGCTTTACCAATCACCTAGGCAAGTTTATCGGAGCCGGAACAAAGAGAGCAAGCCTTTACACCGAAGTGGTAGCCGGGCGAGGGGCACCGGTGGGCCGACGCTGCGGCCGACGACGGCGAGGATTCCCCCCAGGGCGACCAGAATTCGGGGCCCCCCGAGAGCTCGACTGCGCCAGCGGCACTGTTGCCACCTCTCGATAGCGCCACGATCCCTCGGCCAGGAGATGATCCAAGTCGACCTCGGCCAGATCCGGGGCCCCCTGGCGGCGCAGCTTCAGCCAGGCGGTGTCATCGTCTGGGGTCATGAAGGTGAGGGCCCACCCCTCGGCTCCCATCCGCGCTGTTCGGCCGATCCGGTGGGTCAGCCACTGCGGGCTGTCCGGCAGCTCGTAGTTAACCACCAGTCCGACATGGCCGATGTCCAGCCCCCGTGCCGCCACATTGGTGGCCAGCAACACATCGACTTTCTTTTCTCGGAAGGCACGCATGGTTCGATCGCGCACCGTCTGGCCCAGGTCACCACGCAGCTGAGCCGCGGACACCCCGAGCCGTCCGAGATCGCGGTGCAGCTTGCTTATTCCATGGCGGGTGCGGCCGAAGACGATCGCCGAACCTTCAAAGCAGCGGAGGAGGCGAACCAGAGTGGAAAGCTTAGCCTCGCGGCTGCCCACCTGAGCCAAGCCATGCTCGAGAGCAGATTCATCTTCCGTTCGCTCCACCCGAACCCGGGCCGGCTGACGGAGATGACGTTCGATCATCCGCTGGACCGGACCACTCATCGTCGCCGAAGCCAGCCCTATCTGCGGTTCGTAGAGCTGGCCGAGGATCTTCTCGATGTCCCGCGCAAAGCCGACATCAAGCATCTCGTCGGCCTCGTCGAGGATCAAAAGCTCGACCCTAGAGAGGGCCAGCAGCTTACGCTCAACCATGTCCAGAATTCGACCCGGAGTACCGATAACCAAGTCCGCCCCGCCTTTGAGGGCCTGGATTTGGGCTCCATAACCCACTCCTCCATAAAGCACTGCCAGGCTCAAAGGTTGATTCAAAGCCTTGAAGACCTCGGCGATCTGCAGCGCCAACTCGCGGGTTGGAGCGACCACCAGCCCACGCGGGCCGGGCGCATGCTTGCCCAAGCGCTGCAACATAGGCAGCAGGAAGGCGAGGGTTTTGCCCGAACCGGTAGGGGCCTCAATGACCAAGTCCTTGCCCTCGACTAAAATCGGTATTGCCTGGGCCTGAACTGGCGCCGGATCGGTAATCTCCTGGTCGGCAAGAGCCGCCAGGAGGTGTGGGCTAACGCCCAAATCAGCAAATGAACTCACGTTGTTCCTCCGTCGTCCCCTCTCTTTCTTTCAAATTTGGTGCGACGACCAGGGACACCGTGAGTAAAACGGGGAGAGAGGACCCGGGGCGAGCAGCTTACACTTACGAGTAAGCCTGCTGTCACTATAACATTTCAGTCTTCGCGGTGTCCGCGACGAAGGTAGAGGTTGACGATCGCCCCAATGCTGATCGCTACGTAAAACAGAAGAATGATATAGAGTCCAAGTTCCATTGTTGATTAATCATAGCCCGATCAGGCGATAACAGCACGCGTTCAGTGGCTTGGACACAGGAAAGTGAGCAGCGCCTTCTGTACGTGTAATCGATTCTCAGCCTCATCCCAGACTACGCTGCGTGGACCATCGAGAACTGCAGCTGCGATCTCCCTGCCGCGGTAGGCCGGCAGACAATGCAACACAATCGAGTCCGGCGCGGACAACGCCAGCACCCGCTCGTCCAAGGCATATGGAGCCAACCTAGCCAACCGGATCGCCGCCGAGTCCTCCTGCCCCATCGAGATCCAGCTATCGGTGGTCAGCACATCGGCATTTTCAGCCGCAGCTCGCGGGTCCTCGGTAACCGTGACCGAACCACCGGTATCAACCGCGATCTTTTTGGCGGTGTCCAGCACCGCCAGGTCCGGCTGGAAGCCGCTCGGTGCGGCGACCCGGACGTGCATCCCCGCCAGCACACCTCCAAGCAGGTAGGAATGCGCCATATTGTTGCCACCATCACCCAAATAAGTCAGTACCTGCCCGGCCAGCGCACCCCGATGCTCTCGTATCGTCGCCAAATCGGCGAGCACCTGACAGGGATGAAAGGCATCCGTGAGCCCGTTGATCACCGGCACCCGACTGACCGCGGCCATCGTTTCCAACCCCTCCTGACCGAACGTCCGCCAGACGATCGCCGCACACTGCCGATCCAGCACCCGAGTGGTGTCCTCGATCGACTCCCCCCGACCGAGCTGGCTGGTCTGGGTGTCGATAACCAGCGGATATCCTCCCAACTCAGCGATACCGACCGAGAAGGAAACCCTGGTCCGAGTGGACGTCTTATCGAAGATCATCGCCACCGTACAAGGACCGGCCAGCGGCCGGTGGGCGTATCGGCCGGCCTTCATCGCGGCAGCCAGATCCAACACCTCGGACTGCTCGGCCGGGCTCAGGTCATCATCACGACAAAAATGGCGAATCATTGCATAAATATACGATATGTCGCATTTTTATGCAGATACTACTGTCTAGGCGCGCTGTGAAGCGCTCAAGTCGGCGGCGACCCTGCCAGCCTGAAGGGCCGAAGCCGAATGATGTCATTACTTCGGGAGAGGAAGTCAGCCCCCAACCGAAGCTCGAATCCCGTGACGGCGGTGAGGCGCAGCCGGTGCTCACTCAGCAGGGCGTAGACTATTACGAGGCCCGCCATGTTGCTCTCACCGTCTCGATCCGGGATCGCATCTGCTGCTCCTGCTTCTCATCGAGAATACCCTCCAGGCCAAGCAGGAAGTCGACTTCCATAGTCATCACGCGGTAACAGCACACGACTCACCCTGGCGCCAAGCGATTACCCCGGCCAGAGCATTGGCCACAAAGAGATTCAGGCTTACCCCTTCCCGCTTAGCGGTCCGCGCCAATTCAGCGTGCAGGCTCTGGGGAAGCCGAATGATGAAGCGGCCGCTGTAGCTTGAACTTGCCCGCGGCCGGGGAACATCCACCCCATCCTCCAAGGCCACCGTTAACCAGCTAATCATGGCCTCACGAATGTTGACCAGTGCCTGCTCGGGGGTAGAACCCTGACTTAGGCAGCCGGGCAGGTCCTCAATCTCTGCGACCCAGCCCGAATTGCCAGCCTGATCCTGATCATGAACCAGAGTGATCTCGTAGGGAAGCCCCAGATATTCTTCAACTTTCATCTCTCAGCACCTCCTCAATAGCCGCAATCGCTTTGGCAACGTAAACTGGCAAAAGCGGGTTGCGGGGATCGATTACCAGAGGGAATTTCCGCCGAATGTGCGTGTACACCCAATGATCTCCCTTTCCCGAACGATGCATGAAACCTGCTGCATTGAGAAGAGAGTGGATTTCTTTGGGCCGCACACTGCGGCGCCGACGCTTGATAGCCTCCAGTCGTTCGCGCAACTTCACGTTCAGCCACGATACTACTCATGATATCACAGCTCAAGGCCAGGTGTTAAGAGGTCATGTCAAGAGTTGTGGAAATTACTTCCAGTGTGGGGCTAAAATCGGACTATGGTGGCGATGTGTATGTCGTCCATGCCAAGGCAGTGCGTGAGCACAAGCCGGCAGCCTTGCTCGGTCGGTGTAATTTCCCAGGTC
>JBOHUW010000085.1:0-6572 GCA_050734895.1 Candidatus Dormibacteraceae bacterium
GAGGGCGTCCATGCTCTGCGCCCGAGAGATGCGAGGGAGCAGCTCCAGGGAGAAGGCGGTTATTTCTCGCTCCCGCAGCAGTTCGATCAGCGGTTGATTTTCGGCTGGCTGGAGAAAGCTTATCAGTAGGCTTTGCCGGGCCAGCTGGCCCGCTTCGGAGAGGCTTGGCTGGCGTACCTTGAGGACCACATTGGCCTTGGTGTAGCCGGTGGCGGCCTCGGCCACCACCTCGGCACCCGCCCGATAGTAAGAGTCATCATCATGGCCGGCCAAAAATCCGGCCTGCCGCTCGACAGACACTCCCAATCCGGCCGTAACTAACCGATTGGTGGTGTCTGGGGTTAGCGCTACCCGTTGCTCGCCAGGAGTTTCCTCCCGGGGGGTGAAGACCAAGAGGCCTGGCTTCGTGGCAGGGACGTCAATTTGTTCTGCGATCTGATGATTCTAGATGATTGAGGGGGATTGGTGGAGTAGTAAGATCATCTCAGAGGTTAACCTCAACGAGGGCGATAATGAATCGAAGGGTCATGGGAGCAATCCTTGCTGCTGGAGCAATAGTGGTGGCAAGCTATCCGAGCGTCTCGGTCGGCAAAGCTCTGGCTGCGCAGTCGATTAAATGGAGGCCATGCGCCAATGCCCCCACGGTCGAGTGTGGGACGCTTGAAGTGCCAGTGGACTGGCAAAATCCGAGTGGGGAGAAAATCAATTTGGTTCTCGCTCGCCACTTGGCCACTGACAAAAAACGTCGAATCGGAATACTTCTAGTTAATCCGGGGGGACCAGGAGGTTCTGGAACTAAACTGGCCAAGCAGGCTGATCGCAGATACTCGGAGGATATACGGGCCCGCTTTGACATCATTGGATTTGATCCGCGTGGTATCGGCGAGAGTAATCCGGTGAGTTGCGATGCAACCAAGGATGATCCTGCCATGTCATATTTTCCTCGCGACCAAGCTGCATTTGATCGTCTCGTAGCGCGTAATCGGGCAGTGGGCGAAAGCTGCCAGGCTAGGACCGGCGAGCTCCTAGAGCACTTGGATTCAAACGACGTCGCCCGGGACATCGACTCAATTCGTAAAGCTCTCGGGGAGACCAAGCTGAACTGGCTTGGCCTCTCCTACGGAACGATGTTGGGTACCGCATATGCTGAACATTTTCCCAACCACATACGGGCTATGGCGTTGGACGGTGCCATGGACCATTCGCTGTCAGAGACGGCCATGCTGGCTACGGAGGCCGCCACCGCCGAAGACGGATTCAACCGATTCTCTGGGTGGTGCAGTACGGACAAAACCTGTGCTCTGCATGGCGAGAAGGTCGGAGACGTATACGATCAGCTCATTAATAGAGCGAACCGTACGCCTATTCGGACCCCTGATCCACACCGGAGTGTTTCCGGGGATGAGATCCAACACAACACTCAGGGAATGCTCGGCCCTGGCATATCAGGCTGGCCTGCCCTGGCCCGAGCCATCAAGCAAGCAGACGCCGGGGATGCCTCTGCATTCGTGACGGGCCCTAGTTCTGGGCAGTCCTTCCGTTACTCGGCCTGGTCGATCTCATGTCTCGAATTCGGCGGTGAATCTGCAACTTATGGTGACATTTCCACTCGCGAACTTCTCGCCCGAAATGTTGCCCCTCACCTGGGGGGAGCCGTCCAGACCTGGGACAGCGTTGCCGATTGCATCGGTTGGCCAGCGCCGCAAACCAATCCGGCACATCCACTGGTCTTCCATGACCTGCCGCCGATCCTGATCGTCAACGCCAATCACGACCCCTCCACGTCCTATGTGTGGGCCCAGGGACTGGCCGCTCAGATGCCCGGCAGCACCCTCCTCACCCGTGAAGGTGACGGCCATACCTCCTACAACACTCCGGGCTGCGCTCGCACAGCGATCGAACACTATCTCATCGACTTCGCACTACCTCCTCCGGCTACCACCTGTCCGAACTGACCGGGGCCGTGGTGTTATCGGCTTTTACGCCTTCACCAACGCGTGCTTCTCGAAGAACTCTCGGACCTTGGCCGGGCCAGGATAGCCGACCAGCCGATCGATGAGCTCGCCGCCGTTGAATATCGCCAGAGTAGGTACTCCACGTATTTGATAGCGTTCGACCAAACCCTGGTTCTGGTCCGTGTCCACGCTATGCACGGGTAGGCGTCCACCGTATTCGGTAGCCAGCTGCTCAACTATCGGGCTGAGCATCTTGCAAGGGCCACACCAGGTGGCCCAGAAATCGACCAATACCGGATTGGGCGACTTGATGACGACCTGCTCGAAGTTAGATTCTTGTAAAGAGTTAAGTGCGCTCATACCCAATAAGAATCTGACTTGGGGCAGCAGTATTCCCTCCATCCGTGTTCCTGGATTCCGTAGTCTGGATCGGTATGTCAGTGGCGCCACCGCTTACCGAGGCTGGTCTGGTCCAGCCCTCACTTTATCGCCAGATTAGAGATCGGCTACTCGAGGTTATGCCTGGTCTCCTCACCTGGACTCTGCTCCTCTCTCCGGCCTGGATCTCATTCTTTTTTGCAACCAAGGGGGCTTTTACCGTAGCGGTAATCATTCTGCTCTTTGATTGCTATTGGTTTTATCGTTCTTTCTACATGGTGTGGAAGGTATGGGAGACCTTTCGCCATCTGAAGCGCGATATGGCGACCGATTGGTTGGCTCGCTGTCGCCAATTATCGGAGAGTCAGCCGGATCCCCTCTCTTACCACCATCTTTGCATCATTCCCACCTATACCGAACCTTATTCAGTGTTGGAACGGACTCTGCAGGCAATTGTGGAAGCCGGTTATCCACAGCATTTGAAGTTGGTCGGGATTATCACTCGGGAGACGGATAAGCGGGGGTGGGAGAACGTGGCTCGCCTGAGAGAGAAGTTTGGCGAGCGGCTGGGAGGTTTTTACCACATCAAAGATCCGCTCGAGCCGCCCCTAGAGCCGGGTAAATCGGCAGCCATGAATTGGGGCGGACGGGAGATGGTTAAGCGTCTTACTGCCGAGGGCTTGGATCTTCGCAAGGTGCTAATGACCGATTTGGATTCTGATTATCGAATCCATCCGCAGTATTTCGCCTGGATAAGCCACCATCATGCTCAGCAGCCAAATCGAGAGTACGTGATTTGGCAGCCAATACCACTATTTCACAACAATATCTGGGAAGTTCCCCTCGCCATTCGGGTGATGTCGACCAGTGCCCATCAATGGCAGATGTTTCTGCACGCTCACAAGAGACGGTTAATGCCCTTCTCGAGCTATACCTGTACCCTGCAGTTCGTCCATGATGTGGGCTATTGGGATAAAGATGTCATTCCCGAGGATTCCCGCTTCTTTTGGAAGGCATTCTTTACCTTTGGCGAGCGGGTGGATATGTCTCCATGCTATCTTCCGATTTATGGGGATTCGCCGCAGTCCCGCGATTATGCTGCGACTCACCTCAATCAGTACAATCAGATTAAAAGGTGGTCCTGGGGGGTTACCGATGTTCCCTATGTCTTCAAGCGAATCTTCAAACATCATCAAATTCCGTGGCGAACCAGGCTTTACCGCTGCGGCAATTTGGTCCTAACCTATGTCAACTGGATATTGCTGCCCATTCTCCTGCTTGGCGGGGCTTCGATGCCGGTGTGGGCCAACCCTGACTTCGCCCTCACCGATCTGGGCCAGGACCTCTGGATTTATTCGACAATAATTCTTACCTCGGCGCTGGTCACGGTTTTGGCATTGGCCTACGTAGAGCACTGCCTGCTTCCGCCCAAACCCGAGAGTTGGGGCCGGTGGCGGCGGATGTCGGTTTATCTCCAATTCTTTCTCTATCCGCTGGTGGGATTGGTTTTTAGTGTCTTCCCGGCGCTGGAATCACAGACTCGTCTGCTGCTTGGTAAATATCTGGAGTATCGGGTGACGGAGAAGGTCTAAGATTTAAGGGGTGGGTCACGACGTACTTCGTAGGGGCTAGGCTTGCCTCGCCCGATTAAATAAGTCGTCATCCGAATCGACAACGAGCGAACCTTGTGCTGGGGCCGATGCCTTGCGCTCCAGTCTCTGCGCTGGCCGTTCAATGGCAACCTGGACAAAACGCCGCAGTGAAAGTTCCTAAGCCTATTTTTCACATTTAGGGTTTTCTAGGTCCAATGTCCAGTTAAAAGGTTGGGATTTATTTTTATCGGGCGAGGTAAGCCTAGCCCCTACGTTGTTAGGCGGTGTGAGGGTGGGTTCAGTGGAGGTGGGGTTGAGCCAGATGATGCCATGGAGGTGGTTTGGCATGATGACGAACATGTCAAGTTTGATTTCTGGTCGTAGCTTGGGTAACTTCTGCCACTCTCGCTTGACAATTTTGCCCAGCGGAGATGGTTCAAGAATCTCCTGGCTGATGCGACCGAAAAGCAAGGCCCTTTTTGGAGGGAGCTAACCCCCGCTAATTCCGAATAGCGTCCAGCCGAATACGGACCAGAAGGTCAAGAGCACGATCAAGCCGAGGAAGAGAATCCAGCCCGAGCCGGTGATCATGTTGCGTCCTGGTACTGGCCAGCTCTGCCAATGCATGGCTCGGGCCAACCGGGGACCGAGTAGCTGGTCGAGAAAGGGCCAGAGCAGCAGCAGCAGCACGATTATGGTTGGGATGATGATGGAGTTGATCACCTCATTCCCCAGCGGCAGCTTCAAAAACTGGAAGAGGAAGAGGAAGTACCAATCTGGGCGAGGCAGAACTACCGTGCGGGGATCTGCCGACTGTTCCAGCTGCATGTTTTGGGCGACCAGGGCGGAGAGCAATCCGACGGCGATGAACATTACCACCATGATTACCGGATAGGTCCAGAAGTGGTCGGGGAAGAAGGGGTGAGTCTCATCGTCGGGGAGGTCGTCGGCGAGGTGATGGCCGGAGGCGCCCATCAGCAGGGGGAAGAGGGCCAGGCTGACCATTAGTGGATAGAGGATGTGATCAGGGCCGATCGACATCCGCTTGTGTTCCGGCTCCATCTGATGCGAACCTCCGGCCGGAACTTCGATAATCTGCACCGATGAGGCGGCCTTGGCCGAGGTTGGCCGAAGCTGGCCATCCCAGGTAGTGGTAGGGGTTCGGCTGAACTCGCTCACAGCGGCTCAGAGATCCCGTGCTGTCGAATCATTCGGAAGTGAACATACATCAGCAGGGTGACCAAAGCGGGGAGGATGAAGACATGGACGGTGAAGAAGCGCTGTAGGGTTTCCGGTCCCATCACCGGTCCCCCCTGCATCAATGTCTTGATGAACTCCCCAAGTACGGGGGCCGAACCGGCGATCTGGATGGTCACCGAAGTTGCCCAGTAGGATTTGGTGTCCCAGGGGAGAAGATAGCCGGTGAGGGAGAAGGCGAGGATGATTAGGAGGAGGAGTATGCCTACCATCCAATTCAGCTCACGGGGGGCTCGATAGGAGCCGGTCCAGAAGACTCGTGCCATATGGAGCACGATCATGACCACGATCAGGTTGGCCGCCCAGAAGTGAACTCCCCGCACCAGCCAGCCCAGATAGACGTGTTGCATGATGTACTGCACGCTGCTGTAGGAGGGGGCTGGGCTGCCCGCGGCATCTGGAACGTAGTAGAAGGAAAGGAAGATGCCAGTTATAATCTGGAGCACGATCAGGACGAAAACCATTCCCCCGAAGCAGTAGTAGAAGGCGTTGGCGTAGTTGGGAACCCGCTGGTAGAGTGCCTCGTCGACGCTTTTAGTAAAGGGAAAGCGGCGGTCCAACCAGCTGACCGCAGCCAGCTGGATCTGTTTGGGGCGGGGTAAGATTGCCATCAGCCGATTCCCTGTAGAGAATAACCTTGGATCAGTAGTTCGGTGGGCTTGCCGCCTGGCTTCCAGCCGTAGTGGGAGAGTCCGGCGGTCGCCGGACCGTGAATTACCTGGCCCTGACCATTGAATTCGGAGCCATGGCAGGGACAGGTGAACTTCTTCTCCTGATCACTGTATTGAACCGAGCAGCCAAGGTGGGAGCAAGTAACCGAGAGGAGCAGGATCTGCCCTGCGGTCTTGATCGCGTAGGCGCCGAAGCTCACCTTGCCAGGATAGTTGTCGCCGCCGCCGTCGATCATCTTGAAGCCGTAGTTGGCCGGGGCGTTGAACTGGAGGGATCCGCCCTCGGCAAGTTCATCCAGCGGCTGGGGGATGGTGACCTTGACGTCGGTAGCCTTGACTTGGCTTCCGGTCGGCCAGAGATAAACCAGCAGCGGAGCGAGGAGGGCGGCGGTCATCGCCGCGAGAAGCCCACCAAGGTACCAAACCACGAAGTTGCGACGGGTCGGGCGCTGAGCCTCGCCGCCAGCCGTGGGGGTGGGATGGGTGGAAAGTTGAGTATTGATTTGGTGGTTGCTCCTGTCCTTCGGCGAAAAATCTACCACAGCCGCCTAGGTAGACTTCGCCATTCGACTCACATTTTCAGCTTTGAATAGTTTCTCAAAATTCATGTCACCCCAAAAACGTTATGATGTCATCATGGCTGAACAATTAACTAAAATCAGCGTGGCCGATGCTAAGCGTCGATTTGCCGACGTTCTGGGATCGGTTCGGTATCGGGG
>JBOHUW010000086.1:0-6513 GCA_050734895.1 Candidatus Dormibacteraceae bacterium
GTATTTAACCATGCAGCCGGAAAACAACCGCCCAGAGCGCTACGGAAAGACCAAGATCGTACTGGGACCCAAAGACATCTTTGAGGGCAAGCTAGCTGTCGAGGGGGACCTGGAAATTTTTGGTACCGTACAAGGTCAGGTGCAGGTTTCCGGAGATATCAGCCTGCAGGATGGAAGCACGGTAATGGCTTCGGTCGAGGCATCTAACATCAGTGTCCGAGGCAATCTGGAGGGGGAAGTCAGCGCCCGGGGACGGTTAGTCATTGCTGGCCCAGGCGGAGTCACCGGAAACGTGCGAGTGGCTCGCCTGGCAGTTGAGGATGGAGCCTCCTTCAACGGGAATATAACCATGCGAGCCGGATCAGGAATGATCGAAACCTTCGAGGATTCCGACGTCATCCCGGTACCGATCGGAGTCGTCAACGGACATCGTCACAACTGAACGAGCCAGCTAGCTCAGAGGTAACTCGATTTGAACCGGGGCGGCGTCCAGCTCTGATTTCGTAGCCTCCTTCGAGTCCTCCGATGAATTCGCCGTCGGAGTGTGGTTTGGCTCTCCTTCCGCTGTCGCGGCTGGGGGGGGGCCGCTTCGCCTCCGTTTTCGCTTCGCTCCCCGGGGGCGTGAAAGCCGTTGGACCTGGGAATGGAACCCCATCTTCTGGCAAGCGGTAACCACCGCCCCCACCCCGGCCACCATCCCCTCCGTGCGGGCATGCTCGTAAAGCGGACCGAAAAGCTCCGGGGCCCCTCCGATCACCGTTCCCGAATCGCCGACGATAACCAAAAGCTTGCGGGCCCGGGAAATTGCCACATTGACTCGGTTGGGGTCATTCAGGAAGCCGACCGCTGAGCGATCATTGGAGCGAACCAGAGAGAGGATCACCACATCTGCCTCTCGCCCCTCAAAGGCGTCCACCGATTCGATATCTTCCGAGGGGACCAAGCCCCGCAGGGCGCGCACCAAGCGAGTGACCTGAGAGTTGTACATCGCGATGACCGCCACCTTCGCCTTGCGCACCCTTTTGCGAACTACGGTAGTGATGTCCTTACAGAGGGCCACCTCGAACTCATTGGCCACCGAGCGTTGGGCATCTCGATACTCATCCTGGGCTCCGGTATCGACCCAAACCACATCGCGGTCAAAGGGCCAGGGAAGCGGCAGGCGCTGATGAGGTGATTCATGAAGCAGCCGCCCGTCGTAGAAGAGATCGGAGACCGCCCGCCCAATTGCTTCTCGCATCCGGTATTGGCGGGGCAACATAATTCGCGAGGCCGAGGGCACCTGGCCCCATATCCACTCATAGAAGCTGTCATCTCGAACCACCTGATCCAACTCCGAGCGCATCTCCCAACTCAACGCCGCATCTTCGGCGACTGGTGGCAGCTGGTTGACATCACCAACAAAGACCCACCGCTTGGCCAGCGGCATCAGCGCCAGCGCCTCGTTGGCCCGCACCTTATTGGCCTCGTCCAGAATCAGCCAGTCGAAGAGTCGAAAGCGGAGGCGGGAATCGATCGCCAGGCGATTGCACGTTCCGGCCACCAAATTACAGCCCTCGAGCGCATCTCCTTCGACTATCGTGTTGCGCAGACGACGGGGAACCTTCCCCGGTTCGGCTACCCGGGCCTGGTGAACATGAGAGAAGCCGAGCAGCCGCTCCTGACCAGTATCCACCGCATCATTGGAGTGTGAGGAGAGGAGCATGGTCGCATTGTGGTTGCGAGCCAGGATTCGGCGAATCGACTCCACAATGGCGGTCGTCTTACCCGTCCCCGGCGGACCTTGGATCAGGTAGAGCTGTCCCGGACGCATTCCCATCACCCGAGCCACCGCCTCCGACTGCTCCTGATTAGGATCGGGCAGATGATGAGCGGCTCGACCATGCAGCGGGGCTTGAGGCGGTGATCCCAACCAACCCGGATCGGCAAGCAGGGCAGCTAGCGCACCGGTCCGTGGGGAGCCGATCTGAATCTGCCGGAGGACCGATTTCTGAGCCTCGAACATCTCCACGCTGGCGGTGGGTAGGACCATCCCTTCGTCCGGGAGGGGATCATAGCGACGAAAGCTTACCCAGAGAATCGATCCCTGAATTCGATCCAGGGTCATACCCCGATATTCGGGGAATCCACTGGAGCGAACGGTGAGCGAATCGCTACCCCGGAAGGCCCGGGTGTCCCCTTGAATCTCCAGGGTGGCCTTCACATACTCGCCGCCGCGAAGCTCTCGACCACAATCGGAACAGCTCGCCGTACCCTCGGTGGTAGAGGAGATGCTGTAGCAGTGGGGACATTCCACCCACTGCTCAACCGCCTCGTAATGCCTAGTCGCCCCCTCCGCCAGCCGCTCTCGGTATTCACAGAGGTGCTCGATAAAGCGCATCGTCGAATCGACAATTGGAGCTTCACGGGCCTGGTTGCGCAGCTCGAAAGCAGAGAAGCCTTCCAGCTCATCCTCCCACTCGTCGACCAGCTGAAGTTCCTGATAGCCAAGGCGAAGGCGTGCCTGCTCAACCTCATAGGCCGATTCCAGCTGTTGAATATCGCTGATCTCCAAAGCCAGACCAGAGCGAGTGCGCCCCAGGCGACCGGTTATCAGCGTGTGATCAACCTGTCCGCTGAATTCGATCAGCCAACGCTTCGACGCCGGCTTGTAGTAGCCATCGATCTGCTTATGCTCTCCCAACACCTCTCTCAACCACTCCCGACCACCAGGAATCAGGGTCAGCTTCTGGGCGGCCGGACTCTCAGGATGCAGACGGATGCCCAAACGCCCAGCCTGAATCTCCTCGCCTGGGATCTCTGGATTCCAGAGTGGGAGGATATCACCTGGATAAGCGGTGCTCAACGTGGGGGTCCGGTGTGGATGTAGTAAATCAAAGTTTGGTAAACAGCTCCGGCGGAGAATCTCCCTGAGGCGCGAGTTTATTTGGCGCCTTGCTTAACGAGCTTACCTGAACTTTGTACCCGGTGCGAGGGGCAGCGTGCAATCCTGAGGCTTTTCTCCGCAAGTTTCTCTACCGCTAAGCAGGTGCATCGATGAGAGCGGCGACTCATAATGTGATCTGATATGCAGACCAACGCACCCTCGCAGATCGACTGGAACCCTCTGCTCGTCGAGCAGCTGGACTGGCATTGGCACCATCAACTGCGTCCCCGCTTGGACGGACTGACCGACGATGAGTACCGCTGGGAACCCGTGCCCGGAGCTTGGAATGTACGCCCCCGTGGCACCAGCACCACGCCCCTCGCCGCCGGCAGCGGCAACTTCACGATCGATTTCGCCACTCCCGAGCCCGACCCGACACCAGTCACGACCATCGCCTGGCGAATCGGCCACCTCGTCGTCGGTGTATTCGGAGCCCGCGTTGCCAGCCATTTCGGCGGCCCGCCATACGATTACTCAACCCATGGCTACCCCGGTGACGCCGCCACCGCGCTCGACCAACTCGACGAGATCTATGCCGCGTGGACAGCCGGGGTACGTCAGCTCGGAGCAGCCGGGCTGGCACGCGCATGTGGGCCAGCTGAAGGGCTCTGGGGAACCGCACCGATGGCCGTTCTAGTGTTGCACATCAACCGCGAGGTAATTCACCACGGCGCAGAGATCGCGCTGCTGCGTGATCTCTATCGATGGCGGGAGATCCAGACATGACCGTCCTCTCTACCGGCTCTGTTGCCTACGACTACATCCTCACCTTCAGAGGTCACTTCGGCGACCACATCCTGATCGAACAAAAACATCAGATCAATCTCAGCTTCCTGGTTGATTCGATGCAACGACGACGGGGCGGGGTAGCCACCAACTACGCCTACTCCCTGGCCCTGCTTGGACATCCGGTGGCGATTTTGGCCACCGTCGGCCAAGATGGAGAGGAGCAAAAAAGTTGGCTGGAAGAGCTGGGGGTTGATTGCCAAGGATTACGCATCCTTGAACACGAGAACACCGCAACGGGCTTCACTACTACCGATGCGGATCAAAACCAGATCACCGGATACTTCGGCGGGGCAATGATGAAGGCCGACCTACTCGGTCTGGCCGACGCCCCCTCTCCATTAGAGACGGTAATCATCGGACCCAACGCCCCGCAGGCGATGTTCCGCCTAGTGAGGGAATGCCGGAATGAGGGCATTCCCTGGGTCTTTGACCCGGCCCATCAACTCCCTCACCTGGAGCGAGAGGACCTTCTGGAAGGCTGCCGGGGGGCCTGGATTCTGATCGGTAATAGCTACGAGATGGAGCTGATCCAGCAGCGCACCGAAACCGACCTGACTGGGCTGCTCGAACTCTGCCAAATGGTCGTCGTCACCCTTGGTGATCAAGGCTCACAGATTGCCACCCGTGATGGAGTGATCGATATTCCCGCTGCTCCAGTTCGGCAGGTAGTAGATCCGGTAGGAGCCGGTGATGCTTATCGGGCGGGATTGGTCCATGGCTTACTGAGCGGGCAATCGCCGGAGATCGCCGGCCGCATCGCGGCCCTCGCCGCCGCCTATGCGGTAGAGCAAACCGGCACTGTCGAGCACCACTACACCCAAGCCGGATTCGCCGTCCGTTACCGCGAAGCTTTTGGGGGGGATTTCGAGTAAAGGAGCGCTCAACATGAAACCTGCTGCGGGTGGAGAAAGAGGTGATGTGGTCGCCTTCGACGCAAGCCAAGAGGTTTAGGGAGTGGAGTGAATGATGGTGTAGAGGGGCAAAACTCTACTGAGTCGAGTAGAATTTACCTATGGCTACAGATTTGACGTTGCCTGCGATCCGAGGCAAAAGGCGGGAGATAAGCCAAATTTTGGCCGCCAAGGAGGCCACCAACCCCAGAGTCTTTGGCTCGGTAGCCAGGGGAACTGGCGATAGTAGGAGCGATCTCGATTTGCTAATCGATCTCAAATCCCCCGCGCCTCAAGGATTTGCCTACTTTGGATTACTGGATGAGCTCCAGCAGGCTTTATCAAAACTGATTGGCCGGTCAGTTCATGTGATCGAATTTCCCGCCTCCTCTTTGTCCACCTCGGAAATTGCGAAGGAGACAGTTCCTCTTTGAGTGACAAGAGGGAATTGGCGGCTTTGACCTAAATCCATAACGCCATAGTCGCAATTGAATCTACCTTGCAGAAAGAACCTTACGCCTTGACGGCGGCGGTCACGGAACGGATTTCCCCGGCGGGCAAAAGCATCTTGTGGGATCTAATGACCTTGGCCGATTCCGCATCTTCAAAGCTCTCTTCTGAACTTCAAAGTCGCCATCCAGAGGTAGAGTGGACCGCCATCAAGGGCTTCCGTAATCTGGCGGCTCACGGCTATCTCGAATTGCGGCTGGAGCGTGTCCGACAGATCATTGATCGAGATCTGCACTTATTGAAGAGGGTGGTTGAGAACGAATTAGTCAATCTGAAGAACTCTGGGGGGTAATGCCTCGCTCGATTAAATTGGTCCCATCCTTTTAGGCGAACTTGCGCTGTTGGTCGATACGGTAAACCCGCACCGCTATCGCGAAAAGGACCACCGACCAGCCGATGATCCATAAAATCGCCTGGGCTACGCTCTCATCTGAGCCGCCAACTACATTCCAACCTAGCTCCCCGAGGTGGTAGAGCGGCAGGTAAAGAGCGAAATGTTGGACGAAGGCGGGCATGTTGGAGAGGGGAACAAACAGCCCGGAGGCGAAGGCCAGCGGCAGATAGATCAGGCTGGCTAGAGCCGGAGCCAGATTGGGGCTTGTTCCATAGCCGAGAATCATGCCCAGCCCAAGCATCGGCAGCGAACCGAAGATGACCGCCAAACCGAGCAGTAACCAGTGAATTCCGTCCAGGCTCACACCCCCGATTCGGCCAACGATCAGGAGGGCAACTAGGCTGGCCACCGCCAGCGCCAAGCCGGAAAGCATGCTGGCGGTAATCGCAATCCAGCCCGGTAGGGGGGTTGCTCGCTGCAGCAGATCGAACTTTCGAGCTCGCTGCTGGGCCTGTCCGATGCCGATGTTATAAACCAGCACGTTGCTCATCGCGTAGGCGGCGAACGAAGCCAAAAGGTGCGCCCCCAGATTAAAAGAGCCCGTCTTCTGATTCAGATTAGGCAGCCCAAAGATGCCAAAAAACATGATCGGCAGGGCCATCGAGAAGAGGATAAAAAAAGGCCTCCGCCAGTAAACCAGCAGCCCTGAACGGAGCTGAGCGAACAGCATTGGCAAAATCGAAGCCATCGAAGGTAAAGGTGGGTGGGAAGTACTCATCCAACTAACTCCTCATTTAATGCCCCTGCCGCGGCTTGACCGGTGAGACTCAGGAAGGCCTCTTCCAAATCGGCTCCTACCACCTCCAACTGACTGATTGCCACGCCCTGACGGAAGAGGGCTCCCAGAACCGCCTGCGGCTGGTTACTGAGCAGTCGGACACTTTCCCCCTCCAAGGAGAGGTTCCGCACCGGCAAAGCGGCGAAATCGGCTTCACCAAGAATCGGCCGAGCGATAAAGCTGACCCGCTTACCGCTAACTCGGGCCTTGATCCGGGCCGGAGTAT
>JBOHUW010000087.1:0-6481 GCA_050734895.1 Candidatus Dormibacteraceae bacterium
GATGGAGCCCCCCCAACCTGGGAGCCTCGATGCGCTCATGGCCGCGAGCCACGACGGGCCCTTCGCGACCGACCTACGGCGACTGTCGCCCACCGATGCCACCACCATTCGGACCGTCTCCCAGCAGCGTTACGGCACTTACTACGCCGACCTGAGCCCGCTGGACGCCTACGACCTCATCGTCCACCTCCCGTACGTCAGTGCGGCGGAACCCGATGACACCGCGCTTGCCCATACGCCCCACGACGTACAGGAGGCGTTCTCCCGGTGGGAGTCGGAGTGACCGGCTCTGTCCGACAGAGTTCCTGGCGAGCGAGGGCGATAATCTGCATGGTGAGATCCAGAAAGCCCAGGATGCCGGCCTTGTAGTCAATGACGTGCCCGCTCTCGACAATGCGCATCTGCACACTCGTCGCGCCCATGGCGACGATCGACTGTGGGCTGACACCCTCCGGGGCCACTACTAATCTCATTCAGATCAACTTATGAAGAGATGCAGGTAGCGACTAATTGTGTGGAGGGTCGAGCCATCAATCCTGCCCAGCTGATGCTTGATACGCCGGTAGGATAAGGACCTGAGTTGTTCAGTCATCGCGTAAGAGATGCGCTCCAGGCCGGTTTGTTGATTCGCCGGCACCTCGATATGATGGCGCAACTCGCGATTACTACTGGTTAAGGGAACCGCCAAAAACAGTCCCGGGATGACCGCATATTGAGGAGCGGAAACTACAACTACCGGCCGCATCCCTCCCTGCTCGGAACCTACAATTGGGTTGAGATCGGCAATTAGAATATCACCGGTGGTCATTAGTTGTATTCAGGGTATTCATCGGCTGCCGTGGTAGCAAGATCATTTAAGTCAACCTCACTCCACGCCTCGGCCTCAACCATATATGCGTCGAACGTTTTGGGGTTGTTGGCCAACCGGAGGTAATCTGCCTCGATCGCCTTCCACTCAAACTCATCAAGCATGGCCGAAAGCTCGGCCCCCAGGCTGCGGTGGTGAGCTTGAGCTTGAGCCGCGAGTCGATCTCGCACACCCTTTTCAACGCGGATAGTTGTCATCCCCATGGGAGTAAGTATGCGGCAATCATGTATACGAGAAACATGGGATGGCCCTGCGATTGCATCTGGAACTTGGGGAAGCGCAGAGCTCTCTTTGAGAATCGTCGCATTCTAGCAGAAGTAATGCACTCGCGTAAACCATAACTTAACAATACTGACAGAACGAAAGGTTGGGTGGCGGGGGCAATACCCCCGCCACCCTTAAAAACTAGGCTGGTCGAACTCGGTTGGCGCGAGGTCCCTTCTGGCTGTTTTCAACCTCGAAGACCACTTTATCGCCGACTGAAAGTCGATCAAAATCGACTGATCCATCAATTCCTCTGCGGTGGAAGAAGTACTCTTCGCCCCCCTCATCCGCCTTGATGAACCCGAAGCCACGATCCGCCACCAGCTTCTTGATGGTTCCCGTTTGCATGTAACACTCCAAATCTCTCTCGAAACTCTCCTAGCAACGCACGGGTCCGTTCGAGAAGAGCAGGCTGACGACCACGGCGCGGCTCGCCTACTTTTAAGGCGACTTCGACAATTATAGCCATTTGACAGGCCAAGCGAGCAAGGCATCCCAAAGAGCAGGGCAAGCGGAAGCCGGAACAGCCCCGATTCGGCGCACCTATTGGCCCCTCTCTTACCTTAGACTGGAATGTGGAGATGGGAAAAATCACACAATCCTTAGCGAATCTGCCGCCACAAATTGAGCGTAATCGCCAATGGTGGGGATTGTCCACCTTACTCCTGGCCGGGATAACCGTCCTCTGGGGATTCGCTATCCCCGTCCTCGCCATTCCCGCTCTCCGATCCGATTTCGGCTCCGGTATTGGAATGGCCGAGTTGGTACTGCTTATCTATCCCCTGGTAATGGCGGCCCTGATTCAACCAGCTAGTCGATGGGGCGAGCAAATCGGGCAGCGATCAGCCCTGATGGTCGGCCTGGGAATCATGGTTTGCGGTTCCCTACTGGCCGGTTTTACCCCCAGCCTCACCCTTCTCTTCCTTGGGCGAATATTGCAGGCAATCGGGGCAGCAATAATCTATCCCCAACTGTTGGCTTTACTGCACCATCTCTTCTCAGAACGAGAACGGCCACGGGCATTCAGCACTCTGGGTTGGGGCCTCGTTCTGAGCATGGGGATTGGCCCACTTATCGGAGGCGCCGTAATCAACCTCAACTTGGCCGGTTCGAGTTGGCGTCCAGGAGTGTTGCTAATCGTCCCCCTGGCTGCCCTGGCCCTGCTCGGAGTCGCCCTACTACTGCCCCAGACTCCTGCCAGCAAGGTAGAGCGAATCGATTACCGAGGGCCGAGCCTGCTCTTACTGGCTCTTCTGGTCACCACTCTCCCGCTGCTCCTCGGCCCGGAAGCCGGTTGGCCGCTCTGGCTGCTGCTGCCACTTATCGTCTCTCCGCTTCTCTTCCTTCTCTTTGGCTGGTCACAACGAGAGTTGGCCCTAACCGGGGGACGGCCCCTACTTCACCCGACTCTCTGCCTGGAGCGAGGCTTCGTGGTCGGCGCCCTACTTCTGCTGCTGCTTGCGGGCAGCGGGGTCGCCTTCTTCCTCTTCACCCTAATCACGCTTCAGTTGGGAGCCGGCTGGGGAGCTGGGGCAGCCGCTGCCACCTATTTCCCGACCAGCTTGGCGGCAATCGCTGGCGCACTCCTCGCTTCCCGCCTGATTCCACGCTGGGGACAGCGCGTGGTCAGCCTCGGCTGCGCCCTGAGCGCCCTGGGGGAGCTTTTGGCACTGCTCACCATTAATCTGGCCGGCTTCCAACTCCTCTGGTGGCAACTGCTCCCCGCCCTGATAGTGGTCGGTCTCGGTCAAGGGTTGGCTTTCGCCCCCCTAATCGGCGAGGTGTTGTCTGGACTCCGACCCCAATTTTTGGCCGGAGCGGCTAACAGCCTGGCCAACCTCGGTTTGATTGGCAAGGTGGTGGGAGTAGCCGGCATCAGCGTGCTTTTCTTGACTAGCCAATCAGCCAGCGGCGGATTTCTGCCCCTGGCCTCCTCACCGGAGCATTACCTTAAGGCCTATCAAACTGGGCTCGCCCTAATCGCCGGGCTCACCCTAATCGCCACCACCCTCACCTTCGCCCGACCGGCATTACCCTCGCCTAACGCCTTACTGGAGCCCCGTCGCAGCTCAGGTCTGACCTACACGGTCTATCTCCTCAGCGGGGGCAACATCCCAGCTCGAATCTTTAATGATCTAATCCGTCTTCCCACGGTGGAGAGTAAAACCGAAGTCGAATCGGCCCCTCTGCCGCTGGGAGAATTCCTTGCTTATCACTTCGAAAGCTCGAATGAAGACGCCAACTGGTATCGCTATTTGGCTGAGGAGGCCCAGACTCTGGGAGCCGGACCGATTCCCCAGGAGAGCGAGCGGCGGGCAGTTGTGTATCAAAAGGTGGAGGAAATCCGGCAGCGACAGATGGACGGTTTGATTCCATCCGAATTTGATCCGGCAGCCTGGCGACTAATGACCTTCGCCCTAGCCACCTGCCCTCATCTACTACCCCAGATGACTCGCCTAACCACCGGCCATGCTCCCGATACCCCCGAGTTCCGCGGCTTGTGGGGCAAGTTCCTCCGTCGGCTCGGGGAGCGTATTGCCCCTTCCGTTTGAGTTCTCCTCTCGCTTGCCCCGGCCACGAAGGCTCCGTCGCAGCTCGTTCTCGACCAGTTTGAAGTCCACCTTGGCCAGCTGATGGATGTGCCCCTGGAAGGCAAGCGGCCAGCTTTCCGGTGCCCAGTGACGAACATACTCCATCCGGTAGGCCAACTCCCGAGCCGGAATCCACTCCTGAGCCTCCAGCACCTGGTCGGGCCGAATCCTGACTCGCCAGGGGTAATCCTCCTGTGGACGTACTGAACGCCAGATCGGGGTGTGGTCTTCGAAAAAGGCCGAGGTGAGGGTGCAGGTGGCGGCGAAAGCCATTCGTCCGGTGGCGTAGAAGAGGAGGCGGTCCCCCTCACGCAACGCCTCGGCCCGCCGCCGATGCCGACTCTGAATCCCCTGCACGGTAAATCCCTGCTCCACCGTCTGACGAAAATTGCCCGGCGAAACCACCAACATCCAGTACTGTGCGCTTCGCTTTTTGGATCTTGATCTGCGCCGTCGTCGACTAACCGTCGACTCTTCACTCATCGTGCCATCACCTCGTCTGAGATCACCGGAAGGAGGGTGGAGAGGGTACGAACCTGAACCAGATGCCCCATCTCATGTCGTACTACCATCTGACAGAAATCTATCAACTCGACCTCCCCGGAGGCGGAATCTTGCAATAACTGTTTCCATTCACTTCCCTTCAAGCCGCGTAAGAGGTCGACTGTACTGCGTCGATTTCGAGCGTAATCACGCAATAAGGCGCCGAAGGAGTCCTCCTCCGACCGGCTCAGCGACGGCTCGATAGCCTCCCGCAGATTGATCTGAAGGTCTCCTTCCAGGTAAACCCGACGAAGGAGCCGATCGACCTCCGCCCCGGCTGCCGCCAGATGGCCAACCACCTCACCAACGGTGAGAAAGGCTGGGCCATGACGATAGCTGAGACTAGGCTCTGGCATTCCTCCAGCTAAATCGGTTAGTCGCTCGGGAATCGCTCCCATCGCCGCTATTACGTCTTCCCGCTTGATCATTGAGATATAAGAGTAGTTCATACTCAAGGGATGCAGAAGGAATGTGACCGCTGTCAGGCTGAGCTGGTCCCTCAGGCCAGCTACTGCGAGCGCTGTGGCGAGCGAACTCGCCGGGCTCGCCGGTTGGTACGGCTTGCCGTCCGGGTTGAGCTGTTAGCCCTACTTTTGGTCATCGTAATGATCCTTGGCTTCGCCTATATCTATTCCAGTTCATAAGGGAAGGATCTACCCTCATTCAGACGATCACCATGCGTAAAGTGAAGGCAGCAATGCAGTCGGAACCCTTTCCTAAAAGCCGAAAAATTTATGTAAATGGTTCTCGCCCGGAGATTCAGGTACCGATGCGGGAGGTAATGCAGGAGCCAACCGGAGATGGCCTAGGTAGCGACGCCAACCCTCCCTTGCGCCTCTATGACAGCAGCGGTCCCTACACCGATCCGAATATTGAGATCAATGTCCAGCACGGCCTCCCCCACCTCCGCCAGCCCTGGTTGAGGGAGAGAAAGCCAGCCACCACCCAGCTATCCTACGCCCGCGGCGGTGAGATAACCCCGGAGATGGAATTCATCGCCTTGCGGGAGGGAATGGATCCTCGCTTGGTCCGTGACGAGGTAGCCGCGGGGCGCGCGATCATCCCCTCCAATATCAAACATCCCGAACTTGAACCAATGATCATCGGCCGCTCCTTCAAGGTCAAGATCAACGCCAATATCGGCACTTCGGCGGTTACCTCCTCGGTGGAAGAGGAGGTTGAGAAGCTGCGCTGGGCGACCCTCTGGGGGGCGGATACGGTGATGGATCTCTCCACCGGGAAAGAGATCCGCACCAACCTGGAGTGGATCATGCGCAACTCCCCGGTTCCGATCGGGACCGTGCCAATCTATCAGGCGCTGGAGAAAGTGGGCGGCAAACCGGAGGAGCTGAATTGGAAAATTTACCGCGACACCCTAATTGAGCAGGCCGAGTTAGGGGTCGACTACTTCACTATCCACGCCGGAGTTCTGCTCCGCTACGTGCCGATGACCGCTGAGCGGGTCACCGGCATCGTCTCCCGAGGCGGCTCGATTCTTGCCGCCTGGTGCCTGGCTCACCATCAGGAGAATTTCCTCTACACCCACTTCGAGGAGATCTGCGAGATCATGCGGACCTACGACGTCTCCTTCTCCCTGGGCGATGGCCTCCGTCCCGGCTCGATCGCCGACGCCAACGATGAGGCCCAATTTGCGGAGCTCCGGACCCTCGGGGAGTTAACTCAAGTCGCCTGGAAGAATGAGGTTCAGGTGATGATCGAGGGACCAGGTCACGTTCCCATGCACCTGATCAAGGAGAACATGGATCTCCAACTGGAGCTCTGTCATCAGGCCCCTTTCTACACCCTGGGGCCACTTATCACTGACATCGCACCCGGCTACGATCACATAACCTCGGCGATTGGAGCGGCCATGATCGGCTGGCTGGGCACCGCCATGCTCTGCTATGTCACCCCTAAGGAACATCTCGGCCTGCCGGATAAGGACGATGTCAAGCAGGGGGTGATCGCCTACCGCATCGCCGCCCACGCCGCCGACCTGGCCAAGGGACATCCCACCGCTCGAGCCTGGGACGACGCGCTCTCCAAGGCCCGCTTCGATTTCCGCTGGAACGATCAGTTCAACTTGAGCCTGGACCCAGTTACGGCTCGTTCATTGCACGATGAGACGCTGCCCGCCGAACCGGCCAAACAAGCTCATTTCTGCTCGATGTGCGGTCCGAAATTTTGCAGCATGCGTATCTCTCACGATGTACGC
>JBOHUW010000088.1:0-6459 GCA_050734895.1 Candidatus Dormibacteraceae bacterium
AACTCCTTTATCTAAATGATAAACAGAGGTAGATTCTTTGTCGTCTAGCCACCGCCGTCGATTTGAGGCGGGTTAATTGGGCAGCTCCACATGAAGCGCGCCAGGAGGACGATGGTCGATATGGACCCGTGGCCGTCCCTCCCGATATCGAATAGTGAAGTCCAGGGTTCCTTCCCCGATTCGCATACCCTGCAACGTGCAGAGTATTAAAAAGCTGGGTCTCCAAGGGATCGATCCGAATTCGGTGATTGAGCATATCGGCTTCAATCCCGATCAGGGTCTGGAGGAAGTGGAAGAGTGAGCCGGCGCCCCAGGCTTGAGGCTTGCAGCTAGACAGATACTTGGGTTGGCCCGATGTTGAAAGTCAGATCACGATAGCGGCGAAGACCGGCGGTGATAATTGAGTTGTCGTGAGGCCAGACAGACGTTGTCAACGCTGTAGTTGAGTAAAATAGGGATCTTGCCGTTGAGGCGTAGCTCGTAGGCAGATAGAAAACGACAATCAGAGCGGTAGAGTCAGTCGCCGGGCCCCGCCACCTCGGCCCGCCAGGGTCGATGTGATGGGTGCGACCCCTGCAGTCTGGTGCGATAGCCGAGGGAAGAGGAGGGAAATGAGCGCCGGCCAATCGAGTTGCCCTTCACATGGCTGTTGAGGATGGAGGAGCGAGCGTGACAGCTTTTTCGATAACCTCGCTTTCCGCAGCTGTTCTGGGACCTCCTCTTTCGAACCCATGGTCGCCCACGGAAGGTGCAGTAGCGCCGGAAATAAGGAAAGCTTGGTTCTGTTTGAGCATTACTCCATCTTCGAGCAAAGCGGCTTTATCTTTGCTAATCACAATTCAGCACTCTGGTTGCCTTGAGCTATCTGACCCAACCATTTTGCACTTGGCTTGAGTTTTCGTTCCTGCGTAACCCTATCGACTGCGATCAGGCCGAACTTGGGTCGGTAACCGAACTCCCACTCAAAGTTGTCGAGGGCTGACCAGTACATCCATCCGCGTATATCGAGTCCGTCGCCGAGGCACGCTAAAACCCCCTTCAGGGTACGCTTGATATACGCGATTCGTTGTGCATCGTTATCACTCCCGATCCCGCTCTCAGTTACCAGAACTGGCAACCCAGTAGCTGCGATCGCGTGCCTGATGGCAGTCTCGAGAACATCCGGGGCGAAGTTATATCCCATCTGAGTAAGTTCGGTATCGCCGGAAGGAGGCAAAATACCATTTTGTCCGATTTTATGAGTTGTGTATGCTTGCACTCCAATGAAATCATCACCATCCAGTGCTCGTAGGAATCTATTCTGTACCATCTCTCGGAAGTTGGTCGCAGCCTGCTCACTGCCGGGCTCAGCCTGAATGTCGTCCAAGGTAAGAGTTAGTCCCACGCAGAGCTGTGGTTGCGCTGTCTTGAGTACCTCAAAAGCTTGGTGATGTGCTTTCAGGATGATCTCAACTGCCTGTTCCGAGGCGGCGCGGTTAAAGGGGACTAAGGTTGCCGGCGGTAGGCCGAAGGCATGTGCGGCGGTCGACCACCAGCTGGAAAGGTCGAAACTGCGATTCTCCCACAGCTTAGATTGATTAACGAATCGACCGGTGTTGGCTTCGTTGATAGTGCATACAACACTCATTAGATCACCCAAATGCTCGACAACCCGTGAGCAGTAGCGAGCAAATCGATCTGGCGTCTGTTGTCCCTCCCATCCACCGTTGGCGATGAGCCAGCGTGGTGATGTGAAGTGATGCAGCGTAACGATGGGAGTCAGGCCATGCTCATGACAGGCGGTCAAAACCCGCCGATAGTGGTTAAGGCTAGCAGATGAGAATTCGTTTTCTTCGGGTTCTATCCGTGCCCATTCAATCGAAAAGCGGTAGGCATTGAAGCCCAAGCTGGCAAGAATTGCTATATCATCGCGATAACGGTGGTAGTGATCGCAAGCATCTCCTGAGGGCTCGATGAAGGGGGAGTTGGGGAGATGCTCCAAAAGCCAGTAATCATTATAGACATTGTTACCTTCAACCTGATGTGCTGATGTTGCGGCTCCCCAGAGAAAATTTTCTGGAAATTTTATTGGCATGACAACACTACGCTGCTCTCTTTCTGGCCGACCACCATTCTCGTCGAATATGGAGTGGTAGCTCCAACATGTGAATCATAGAGAATAATGGTAAAAATATCTTTACCCAATACGGTACAGCCGGATCCACGCGTAGGCATTCGCGGGTGGCCCGACGGGCGGCGTAGAGAGCATGCCGATCGATTCTGTTTTATTGGGACATAGAACCAGGATTCCATCGGTAAAGCTTACACGAAATTTGGACAAGATCACTCTCCTCGGAAAGCAAGGGAAACACCGAAAATCCAGTCCTCACCAGCATCCGCTGAGACGCTAGCAGAGGTTTGCGCGAGGCTGGTGCGGAAGAGCGCACAACCCACTAGGGAGTATGTTTCATGAATCATTTATGCGGCAAGCGGGATACCATATACAGGGTTGGTCGTCCAGTCAAGGTCCATATTTGGCGCCAATATTCGCCCAGACAGCAACCCCTCCGGCGTAAAGGACGTAGCATGCAATGAAGGCCAGTTGGTCAACTGGGGAGAGCCTACCGTGCCCTTAGTGAGATCGATACCTGCGGAAGTAAGTCGTCGTATAAGGCGGAAGCCGAAATCGAGGACAGCGCGGAGGCAGTCGTAGCGGATCATAGTACCGATGATCGCCAGGACAACAGAACCTGGAGTAGGAAAGGGCCCGCGCTGTCGGAGATGCTTGTGATGCAAGGGGCGGGTGAGAGCATGGTGAAAACCAACTCCCCTAAACACTTTTACACGCTTGAACCATAGTGTTGGCGTGATATACTCTCGAAAATTATTAGCCAAATCGATCCCGGATTCATACTCCGAACGTTGTTTATTTCAAAGGAGGGAGGAGATTGGCTATCAATTTTGCAATCCAATCTATGGATCATTCTCTACGTCACGCTAACGTGATAGCCTTAGATGAAAAGTGGTATTACCACCTAGCCAAATCTGCCGATCGGTGGTGGAAGGAAGGGGTCATCTACCAGATCTATCCTCGTTCCTTCCAGGATTCCAACGGAGATGGCATTGGAGATCTCAATGGAATTATCCAGAGGCTGGATTATCTCTCCTGGCTAGGAGTAGATGCGATATGGCTTAACCCGATAATGCCTTCTCCTAATGTCGATTGGGGTTATGACGTAAGTGACTACACCAATATCCACCCAGATTTCGGCACCTTGGAAGACTTCGATCGGCTGCTTAATGCTGCCCATACTAAAGGAATTCGGGTCGTTCTCGACTTGGTTCCCAATCACACTAGCGATCAACACTTCTGGTTTCAGGACGCCCGCTCCTCGCGCTCCAGCAGATACCGCGATTGGTACATTTGGACTGATGCCAAACTTGATGGTAGCCCTCCCAACAACTGGCTCTGTTGCCTAGGCAATTCAGCCTGGGAGTTTGATCAGACTACTAGCCAGTACTACCTACACACCTTTCACCCGGCTCAGCCAGATTTGAACTGGTGGAATCCAGAGGTTAGACAAGCCTTTGACCAGATCCTGGAGTTTTGGTATGCCCGGGGCATAGATGGATTCAGAGTGGACGTTGCTCAGGGTCTAATCCATGATCGGCAGCTGCATGATGATCCGAAGGCAACAAAGGATGAACTCCGATTCTACCCATTTGGCCTTCTGCCCATCTACAGCATGCACCGTCTGGAACGGCACGAGATTTTCCGCTATTGGCACCAGCTGAGCTCCCAGGCCGACCCTCCTCGAATGCTTCTGGCTGAATCGGGAATCTTGAGCTTTCCTGAATTGGCTAACTATTACGGCAACCAAGATGAGTTCGATCTTACTCACAACTTTTGGTTTATCCAAGCCTCTCTCCAAGCTTCTGATTTGAGCGAGATAGTAACTCAAGTTGAAGCTAATTTCTCGAAGGTAGATTGGCCAACTTATACCGGTTCTAACCACGATGCTGGGCGGCTAGCTTCCCGGTGGTGCAACGGTGACGAACGGAAGGTTCGCTGCGCTTTGATGATGCTGCTAACCCTGCGTGGTACTCCAATCCTCTACTACGGCGATGAAATTGGTCTTTCCAACGTTGAAGTTCCCGATAACTATTCTCATGACCAACTAGCTTTTGATCCACAAGCCATCCGCGACCCAGGACGCACCCCTATGCCTTGGGAACCGGGGAAGGGCGCAGGGTTTACTAAGGCCGCAGCTAATCCCTGGTTGCCCATTGGCCAACCAGATAGTGGAACCGTCGCTGAGCAGCACGACCAGGAAAACTCCATTCTTCGCTTTGCTCGATCCCTGACCCAACTCCGGCGTCAGCTTCCCGAGCTGCGCACCGGAAATTACCAGCAAATTTATTTAGAACAGGGGACTTGGGCTTGGCGACGCGGTGAGCAGATAGTAGTTGCTCTTAACCTCTCTGAGCGAGATGATGTAATTCCCAGAATTAAAGGAGAAATACTCCTTAGCACTCGAGAGGATAGAGAAGGGGAGTTAGTTGATGGCCAACTCAACCTGACCGCCTTTGAAGGTGCAATTTTGAGGCGAAGTGACTCCTGATATAAGCGTAGTCATTCCTATATGAGGCTCCTGCGAAATGGAATGGTCGTGCATAATTATTCGGAAAACGCAATTTTATTCACTTAATCGAGTTGGGGTGACAACGAATTTTGGGTAATTATTCGCGCTCACGAACAGCCCACTTATTTCGCAGGAGCTTCTATATGGAATATGAACCGGGAACTTGTAGAGCAAAGCGCTGATCCTCAATTCATCGAGAAAGTGCGCGATGTGGTTGTGGTCTATCTCAATCCCCCAGAGCGAGCGGTGGTTTTTTGCGTAGATGAAAAGAGCCAAATTCAGGCTGTCAACCCGCCCCTAACCGGCATTATCTACCCTGCCCGTAACCCCAGCTCGCCGAACTCACGACTATATTCGCCATGGCACCACCCTTGTTTGCCGCATTGGGCGGCCCAATTGGGCTGGCGGTGGGTTACCGCACCCCATCTGGTGGCGCTCGTTCGCGCTGGCGCTACCTTCTTGGATGGAGTTAAAGTTGAGCGTGAAGATCGCGGGAACGCCGCGTGATCTTCATCCCGCCAATCCACAACTTTTGACGATTGTCCCTCTCTGACCCCAAGCTGTTAAGCTGGCTTCAGAAATATAGGAGCAAGCTAACTCCCTCAGAGATGAAAATATCCGTAGTCACCGGTGAATATCCTCCCTGCATATTTGGGGGCAGAGGAATCCATGTAGAGGCAATGTGCCGAGAGCTGGTAAAGCTAGCCGAGCTTGAAGTTATATTTATCGGAGAAGCCAGCGATCTTATCGAAGCTTCCTACGATCAAAAAAGGGATCGCTTGCCCTTAGAGCAAATTCCAGGAATCCCTGTATATAATTTTACCCCTCCCCAAGACCCCTCTGGAAGTGAAAAACAGCTAAGCATATTGAGGGAGCTCTCTGGCAGTGTGAACTGCATTGAAGCTCTAAAGTCCGCAGACATAATAAGTAGCCATGGGCTTGGACATAATTTATCAGGTACAGTTGCACAGGCAATATTTAGGGCAAAACATGTCCCAACCCTTCACGGTATCGACCGTGAATTGATGTGGGAGACAGAGCGGCGAGGTGGGGAACATATAGCTAAACTTCTATTTGAGGAATTAGCTATAATGAAGGCTGCTGCAATAATCAGCGTTTCCCAAAGCCTTAAGTCAAATATTCTAAAGTGGTATTCTGTTGACCCGAATAAGATAGCAGTAATTCCAAACGGAATTGATCACGAGCGATATTGGCCTGATAAATCAACAGATTTGTTGCCTGAAGTAGATTTTGACTGGAGTTCTCCTTTTTTGCTATTTGTTGGTCGAAGCACTCCCCAAAAGGGATTGTTACATCTACTTAAGGCTATGCAACTTCTTTCAATCACCATACCCTTAGTAATCCGAGCTGGCACCCCGGAAACCCCTAAATTAAATGCTCAGATTATGTCGGAAGTAGCCGATCTTCGTAGCCAAGGGCGAGAAATCATATGGTTAGAATCCGGACTTGGACCCGGTCCCATGCGCCAATTATATAGCCACGCCGCCATTCTATGTTCTCCTTCCATATATGAACCATTCGGAATGGTAAATCTTGAGGCCTTGGCTTGTGGGACTCCCGTAGTAGCCAGTGCAGTGGGGGGCATTAAAGAATTCGTGATCCATGAAATCAATGGACTGCTGATTGATAATCCCCCCGATGGAATGGCTATAGATGACGATAAAGAGTCTGCCTTCCGTAATAATTTGGCCAAATCATTAATGAAATTAATAACTAATTCAGAGATGACGAATAATATGGGAGAGGCTGGTCGCTTGCATTCTATGCAGTTTAGTTGGACAGCTATAGCGCGTAAAACCATTCAACTCTACCAAAC
>JBOHUW010000089.1:0-6445 GCA_050734895.1 Candidatus Dormibacteraceae bacterium
CACATTTTTCGAGGCGAATAGAGAGGCAAAAATTGTGAGCGAACAGCTGAGTGAGCGACAGAGTCAAATCCTGGAATACATCAAGAAGGTGGCGCGAGAGCGGGTCTATCCTCCAAGCGTGCGGGAGATTGGCCAGGCGGTCGGACTCTCCTCCAGCTCCACTGTGCACAGCTATCTAACTCAACTGGAACGCGGCGGGTGGATCCGGAAAGACCCAACCAAATCTCGGGCGATTCAGGTCGTCGAGGATATGCAACACCACGATTTGCGTCAGAACGCGGTCCCCATTCCCTTGGTCGGAAGCGTTGCCGCCGGGGTTCCGATTCTCGCCGAGCAAAATATCGAGGACCACCTACTGCTTTCCTCGACGATGGCTAAGGAGGGGTGGTTCGCACTTAAAGTACGAGGCGATTCGATGATCAACGCCGGCATTCTTGATGGTGATGTGGTGGTGGTTGACCCTCGGCAGGATGCCTCAGATGGCACCATAATCGTCGCTCTGGTGGATGACGAGGCAACCGTCAAGCGGCTCGATCGTTCTACCGGTCGGGTCCGACTGATTGCCGAAAACCCCGCCTATAGCCCGCTCGAACCGGAGCAGGTCTCGATGCTAGGGGAAGTGAAGGGAGTGGTGCGGACCTACCACTAAGCCGGATATGCATTACACGGTCTTCACTCCTGGACAGCGTCTGATCTTTATCGGCGACAGTATTACTGATGCCGGTCGCCGCGATGTCGCAGCCCCCTACGGAAATGGATACGTTAATCTCGCTCGAGCCTTTCTTCTCGCCCGGTATCCTGAACTTGATCTGGAGATTATTAACCGAGGCATCAGTGGCAACACAATTCGCGACTTAGCCCAACGGTGGGAGCATGACGTAATTAATCTCAAGCCGGATTGGGTATCGATCAAAATCGGGATCAACGATGTCTGGCGCAAGCTTCAAGGAAATCATCGTGAAGCAGTACCGGTTTCCGAGTACGAGGCAACTTATGAACGACTACTCTCTGCTACCCGAGAGAAAACTTCTGCATCTCTGATTCTGGTCGAGCCTTACGTCATCGAGGCCGACCAATCAGATTTATTCCGCTCAGAGCTTAATTCTTACCTAGACGCAGTTCACCGACTAGCCCGGCGGCATGATGCGATTCTGGTTCGCGCCCAGAAGGCCTTTGACGAGGTATTGGCAGTGCAGCCCTCGTCCTACTGGGCAGATGATCATATACACCCCGATGCTCCAGGCCATGCGGTAATTGCCCGTGCCTGGTTGAGAGCAATCGATTATGGCGAGGTTTAAACAGCCGCAGAAAAATAGTTGCATCCATACTCATACAGGTATAATGCGGTGGCGAGATATGAGAAGGGATCGGCAATTCCCTCGATTGCCACTCTTCACCGCTTGATCCAGGCCTGTGGACATCGCCTCATCATGACTACTGAACTGAACAGGCTCGCTCCCATGGGGCCTCCAATGTGCGGGTTTTCGGCTCGGTTGCTCGAGGTGAGGATCAACCGGGAAGCGACATCGATCTACTGGTCGACCTCGATCTCCGACCTAATGGAATTATCCCTCTGATCGAACTACAGGACAAGTTGCAGGAATTATTGGGGATTCCGGTCGATGACGTAAAAACTCGGTTAAAAGATATTCTTGAAGCTATAGAACGCATCACTGGGTTACCCAGCAATTCCATGCTCCCGCAAGGCCTGATTCAAGCTCACCTTGCTATCGGTTCGGGCATTACGCCAGCCGATAATTAGGCCGGCAGCGATTTGGAACTCGCCCGCCGGATACCGCTTGAGGCGGCTGCCCGGAATGACTACCGCCCCCTCCGGCACCTCGCCGCGGTGCTCAACCGGATCACTTCCAGTAACGTCGATCACCGGAGTCGAGCCGGTCAGCACTACGTTGGCTCCCAGGACCGCTCGGCGACGGACGATCACTCCCTCGGTGACGATGCAGCGGGAGCCGATAAAGGCTTCATCCTCAATAATTACCGGTCTTGCCTGAAGGGGCTCTAACACCCCACCAATTCCGACTCCTCCGGCCAGATGAACCCCCGCCCCAACTTGAGCGCAGGAGCCCACCGTGGCCCAGGTATCGACCATTGTTCCTGTTCCGACAAAAGCTCCGATGTTGACGTAGCTCGGCATCATTACCACCCCCTCGGCTAAGAACGCCCCGTAGCGTGCGGCCGCGGGTGGTACCATCCGCACCCTGCGCTCGGCATAGCCTCGCTTGAGGGGAATCTTGTCGTGGTATTCAAACGCTCCGAGTTCGGTCGTCTCCAATTCACGAAGTCGAAAATAGAGCAGAATCGCCTTCTTGACCCACTCATTCACCACCCACTGGCCATCAATTGACTCGGCGCTGCGTAGCTGGCCGCGGTCGAGCCGGCGAATCGTTTCCTCTACAGCCTCAGTATCCATCTGGCCTGATGCAAAGGCCGCTTCAATGCGTTGTGATAGGCTTTCCAAGGGGGCTCCTTTTTCTCTCAGCTAGCGAGGCCATTACTTGCCTCATGAACTACACTACCCAACGCCGATAGCCCGAGCTCGGTCAGGGCGGAGATGGGAACGATCTTCGAATAGTAAGGACTGAGCAGCTGAACTGCACGGCGTTGGGCCATCGGCCCGAGGCAATCCATCTTGTTCAATGCTACTACCCGCGGTTTACCGTCCGCCTCTAATTCATGCAGCACCTCATCTACCGTCTTCGCCTGTTGCAGTGCGGCGGGAGCAGTAGCATCGGCCACCTGGAGTATCACATCCGCCTCGCTCACCTCCTCCAGAGTAGCGCGAAATGCAGCCACCAGCTCGGTCGGCAGCTGCTGGATAAAACCGACCGTATCGGTTAATAGCAGCGTCGAACCAGGCACTGCCTTCCAGCGCCGGGTAGTTGGATCAAGGGTGGCGAAGAGTTGATTTTCAGACCTGACCTCAGCCCCGGTAAGCGCATTGAGGAGAGTCGACTTACCAGCATTGGTATAGCCGACGATGGCCGCCAGGGGCAACGCAGAATTTCGTCTTCGTCGCCGCTGCTGACGGCGATGAATGCGCACCTCCTCCAACTCCCGCTCCAGCTGAGACATCCGTCGCCTTACCCGGCGGCGCTCCAGCTCGATTTGCTGCTCACCCGGTCCCCCCCGCGCCCCAATTCCACCTACCTGCCGGCTGTAGGTGTAGGCCCCAATCAGACGAGGCAGCCAGTGCCGGAGACGGGCGACTTCGACCTGCAGTCCACCCTCTCGCGTTCGAGCATGCTGGGCGAAGATATCCAGGATGAGATCGGTGCGATCGATCACCCGCACCCCCAACTCTTTCTCCAAGTTGCGCTGCTGTCGAGGCGAGAGCTCCTCATTGCAAATTAGCAGATCGTAGTTAAGTTCAGGGCGCCGTTCCGAAATCTCGGCCACCTTGCCTCGCCCGACGAAAAGGGCGGGGTCGACGGTGCTTCGGCGTTGCAGCTCGGAAGCTACCACCACACCACCGGCGGTGCGGGTCAGTTCGGCTAGCTCGTGCATTTGCTCCTCGACTGTGGCCGAAGGGATGTTGCTGTGGAGTACACCCAGCAGGAAGACTCGCTCAGGAGTGAGGGTGGTTGATTGCATTAGCTAATTGTCCGCCTTTAATCCGCGATAGCATAACAGAATCGTTCTAATGATAAATCGATTCAGCTCTCGGCTTGTTATAACAAGTGAAATCTTGACTCAAAATGACGTACCGCATGCAAATGGTCCTCTTCAAACACGACGGTTGGCTATAAAAGCTGGCTTGGCATCTGAAGGTGATCCTAGACTAACTTCTATTGTGGTACCTGATTTCGCTGTCGATAGGGCCTTACAAGTTCTCAAAAGTGTAGGTTATCCAGTCAGCCGTTCGGACCCGAGATCAAACCAGTATCTTCTGGGGGATGGTGGCCAGAAGATACTAGTAACAGTAATCGAACAAAGATATAAAGGTCGGAAAGGTCTGAATTAACTGGGCCGTGTTTTTAGAGATGCGACATACAATAAGCATGTTGACGGAATAGTGCCAGTTATTCCATCCCCTGAATCAATATGGGTTAATGAAGCAATTACAAGATCGACTGAAGGAATCTCCCCAAAACCAATGATCGGGTTCGAAATTTAAACTAACATCTAGGAATAGGTGACCACCACCCCCAGATCCGCCCCTAAACTAAGAGCGGTTGCCAGATGGATAGCATCAAGTGATCGTACCGGTTGCGACAGCATAGCCGCCGAATCGAGTAGGGTGCGGTTGAGCTCAATGAAGTGCAGTAGATCCATCTGGTTTCGAGCGCTCCGAATAGCAAGCGCTCCGGATGACATAACCGAACGAATCACTTCAACCCGTAGCAAGGTCGACGCCACCCGGCTAGACCAGTCTCGCAGCCATTGCCTTAACGCTACCGACTCATCCTCGGGAATTACCAGCTTGACAAAGGCAGAGCTATCCAGATAAGCGAAGCTAGCGCTCATCCGCTCTCATTCTAGCTAACACCTGTGAAGGAGATGGAGCTCCCGGTAAAGGCTGGACGGCCGGGATATCAAGTAAATCACCGTCCTTCTCAGGGGGAGTAGCTAACCCCTCAGCCAGCAGTCGCGCCATTCCAGATTGGTGATCCACCGAGACAATACGTGCCACCACCTGGCCGCGTGCTGGGCCAGGCATCTGCTGAGCCTTCCGCCGAGCTAGTTGCTCGAAGCGACGAGGAGCCCACCGTTCGTATACAGTCGTTGGCACCGGAGACTTATGCTCTGGAGCAAGCACCCTCAGCCACAGCCTGATCACATTTTCTGGCATCGTGCGCAGCCCATCCGCATCATCTATCACAATTTGACGCACGCGCGCTTCGCCATAGGTGCGGAATAGCCAGATGAGAGCCTCTTCCCCACCACGAGGCAACACAGTAGAGATGATCAACTTGGCATCTCGCTTCACATCTAGGAGCTGCGGATCAATGTTCCAGAAGATGCTGGCCACGGTTTCGGGAAGGCTCATCTTCCATCTCCTTGATCAGGGCTGCTTACGCCATTGGTGTACGGTACCTCGCTGTACGCTAAGCCGTTGGGCAATCTCCTTCTCCCCGACTATATCCACAGGCATAATTGTACCGTACCACGGCACAATATTAGGCATGATTCGGGATCATAGGACTAGCAATTACTCTGTCTTGCCACTTCTCCCTTTACATACTCAATAATCCTTGCCTGCGGCTCGATCGAAACATCGAACCACTCAATCCGCCCATCTCGCCGCAGCCAGCGCAGCTGCCGCCGCACATAGCGAGAGTTGGAGCGAGTCATAACCACCGGCAGCTCCTCATCAGTAAATTCACCGCGGAGGTAGGCCAACGCCTCGCGGTAACCGATACCGCTCAATACCGGAGCCGATTCGGGCACCCCACGCGCCAGCGCCGCCGCGGTCTCGGCAACTAACCCACGCTCAACTTGACGCCGAGAGCGCTCGGCCAGCCGCCGATCGATCACCGCCAAATCAGCCTTTAACCCGACTCGAATCACCTTCCAAGGCGGCGCGGTTCGCTGCCGTCGCCGAGCCAGCGGCGGCCCCGCCACTTCCAAAATCTCGATCGCCCGAATTAAGCGCGGTGGGTTGCGCCGGTCCACCTTGGCGGTCGGATCAAGTTGATCAAGCAGCGCTGCCAGCTGGTCAACGCTCAATTCCCCCAGCTCGGCGCGTCGCTCCGGTCGCGGCTCAACCTGGGCCAGTGAGAAGCCGTCAAGCAGAGCATCCATCCAGAGCATCGAGCCCCCCTCCAGAATCGGCAGCTTCCCCCGCTGCCAAATCTCTTCCATCGCCTGTCGGGCAGCGGTAACAAAGTGAGAGACGTTGAAGCTCTGGCGGGGGTCGGCGATACCGACCAGGTGGTAGCGAATTTGAGCGAGCTGTACGGCCGATGGTTTGTTGGTGGCGATATCCAACTCGGCATATACTTGGCGGGAGTCGACGACGATGATTTCTCCCTCCAGCTGTTGAGCCAAAGTGAAGGCGAGATCGCTCTTGCCGACTCCTGTGGGCCCGAGGATTGCCAGAAGATTAGAACACGAGGTCATGGAACGTAGGGGCTAGGCTTGCCTCGCCCGATAAGAATTAGAGCCATCCTTTTCGTCTTAGTCAGTAGTTGCGGCGGAAATGGCGTTTCAACTCCGACCACTCCAGCAGCAGACGGGTGGGACGGCCGTGGGGGCAGGTTATCGAATACTCAGCACCCTCCAACTCCTCTAGCAGCCGGCGCTGCTCTTCGGGCCGCATCTGATCTCCGAAGCGTACTGCCGAGTGACAGGCAAGGGAGGCGGCTAGCCGCTCCTTATGATCATCCGGGCGCGCCTCGGCGAGCACGGTAATCAACTCCTCCGCCGTCTTCCCCACCCGCTCCGGAGGCAGCTCGGCCGGGGCGGCGAGCAGCCGGAGCTGGCC
>JBOHUW010000090.1:0-6440 GCA_050734895.1 Candidatus Dormibacteraceae bacterium
GAGGTGGGGTGATTTCGGGTCGAATTGTGGGAGGTGGTGGATTTATCGAAGTATGGGTACCTGAGTGAAAAGTGACGATGGATAGAATAATCAGAATTAGCCCCAGAATCAATACTGCCGTTGAGCGAGACACTACCTTACGATAGTCGTAGTTGAACAGTAAGCTTGAGAGCTCTCAGTGGCTCCATCTATTTCATGAGATCGCCGCCGAGGTGAGGACCCAGGTACTCCCCTACCTGGGCACAGCTGCCGGAGCAGTTGCGGTGGGAGTGGGGGCGGGGGGAGATCAGACCATGGAGGTGGATCGGATCGCCGAGATGGTGGTGCTGAATCGGCTACGTGAACTGGCCGCCGGCGGAGTGAATTTCTCCGTGCTTTCTGAAGAGGAGGGTCATCTCAACCTGGGAGCAGAGTATCCATTGGTGGTGGTCGATCCGATTGATGGCAGTCACAACGCCTTGCGTGGACTCCCGATGGCGGCGGTGATGCTGAGCCAGCTGGGCGGGCCAACGGTGGATTCGACTGAAGTTGGGGTGGTACACAACCTTTACAGCGGGGAGCGGTGGCATGCGATGCGGGGGAGGGGATTGCATCGCAACGGCGAGAAGGTCGAGCCCCAACCCTTCGATCTTTCGGATCTGGTGGTCGCCACCTCCAGTCGGCCGGAGAGTGCTCGGCTACTTGCCCCTCGTTTGGCGGCAGGCAACCGGCTGCGGATTATCGGTTCGGTTGCTCTCTCCCTAGTACACACGGCGACTGGCGGGGTGGATTTCTATTTCTCCACCCAATATGCCCGAACCTTTGACATCACCTCGGGCTGGCTGATGCTTCAAGAGGTGGGCGGAACGGCCACCAACCTGACTGGTGAGCCGATTGCTCAGCTGCCCGTCTCGCTGAAGCCGCTAACCCAGCTGGTCTGTGCCGCCCACCCGGTCGCTCACCAAATAGCGCTGGAGATGCTCTCCTGACCAAAACTGTCAATTGCTATGGAATCCGTGACCAAACGCGGCAATGCTCCACTGGCTTTTAATCGTGAACCGCCTTGCCGAGAATCTGGAAATAGGAGATTGGTGGTCAACTTCGTGGTCAAACCGAATCATGAAAGGCGGTCTGGGGTGGTAATGGAGGCTGATTCCTATTGAAAAAGCTGGAGCCGACGCGGGGAGTCGAACCCCGGACCTGCCGCTTACAAGGCGGCTGCTCTGGCCATCTGAGCTACGTCGGCGAATACGCTAAGTGCCTGGAGCTATTCTGAACGGAACACCACCCCCAGTTCGGGGTGCTGATGAAGTTTAGAATCAATAAATCCAATCCGGGCGGTTAGCTCAGGGGTAGAGCGCTTGCTTCACACGCAAGAGGTCATTGGTTCGATTCCAATACCGCCCACCACTTATCTTTCATCGAACTTAAATCCAGCGTTAGTTAGTTATGCTGAACCTCCATCAAATGCTAAAAACTGATTGTGATCTTGTACACGCTACCGCTGTTCAGTTCCGGGTTTTACAATTTTTAGGCTAGACTTTATTTGATGAATCCAATTGAAGAGTTGATCGAGGAGTACCTAAATCACTCTCGGGCGGAAGGGAAGGGATACAAAACGGTGGAGGGTGCTTATGGATATCCTCTTCGCAAGGTTTTTCTGCCTTGGTGCGAAAGAGAAGGGGTTACGGAACCAAGCGCGTTAACGATACGGGTGCTCGAACGCTACCAGGACGATCTCCTAACCAAGGGCGGGGCGAGAGGACCACTCTCTAAGGCAAGCGTTCATGCCTACGTCCGAGTAGTCAATCAGATGGTCTCCTGGGCTCGCTCGGATCCATATATGGATGCCAAATTGCCGAATTGTAAGGTTAAACTGCCCAAACTTGGACGACCGGTAAAAAACATTTTGACCCGGGAGGAGATTTTACTCTTGGAAGACACTGCCAAAGCCGAACGGGACAAGCTCATTGTCAGGGTGTTTGGGGAAACTGGGATCCGGGTTGGCGAGTTGCTCAAACTGCGATTTGAAGACTTGGTGATCCAAGATCGAAAGAGGTATCTGCACGTTCAGGGCAAGGGTCAGCTCGATCGGTTGGTCCCGATCGTTGATCCTACCCTCTGGCGACGGTTGGAGCGATTCGTCAAAAGGCGCCCGGATAAGATCAGCGGGAGTCGCCTATTTCTTGGATTGAAGCGCCGTGCAGGTCATGATCAGTTGGAGCCGCTCACCGAATCAGGGGTGCAGCAGATGATCCGTGTTCTGGCCCACAATGCGGGCCTTACTAAACGGGTCCACCCTCATCTCTTCCGATACAGTGCGGCTACCTGGATGCGACGTAAGGGGCTGGATCCGCTCACGATTGCCCGAGTTATGGGCTGGACCAGCCTACGCATGCTTCAAGACATCTACGATCAGTCCGTGTCGGCCGATGACTACGACGCCATGTGGAGACAACTTAGGTCCTCGGACGATTAGGGTCAATAGGCAGCATGCTAAGCAAAAGAGGCTATCCAGAACGGTTTTGTAGGTGTTAACTTTCGTGGATTGGATCGAGCAGCCTTGAAGAGCTTGTATTGTCAAGTCATGACCGACTCTGGACGGCAGCCGTTTCCATACCAAAAAATTGTCGATGACCTGAGATTGGCGATCGACAACGGCCAGCTGCCTCCGGGTGAGCGGTTGGAATCAGAATATGACCTAGCTGCTAGGTACGGTACGAGTCGCCCAACGGTTCGCCGCGCAATTGCTCTCCTCAAGGCGGAGGGTTTGGTGGTCACAGAGCAGGGCAGAGGGGCGTTCGTTAGGCCCAAGTCACATGTTCGACTTCTGCTTACCGGAACCAGCTTTCAGAAGCATCGACAAGCTGGGCTATCTGGGTTCAATGCCCAAGTGATCGAACAAGGGCAACGGCCCGAACAGCGTCTTCTTGCGGTTGAGAGGATCGAAGCCCCTGATGAAATCGCGCTTCGTCTTGATTTGGATCCTGGGTCGCCTTTAATCGTGCGCCGCCGGCTTTTCCTGGTGGAGGACCGGCCAATCGCATTCTGCGATAGCTACTATCCCGCTACCCTTGCTGAAGGTACCCCTTTGGCTGAGTGGAGAAAGATTCGGGGTGGAGCTTATGCTGTTATAGAAGATGAGAACGGTCCTATTCGGCGTCAGATTGCTCACTCCGTGGATGAACTAGTCGGCCGTATGCCTACCCATGAAGAGATGGAAACCCTAAAATTGAAGCAGGGGGTACCGGTTATTCGGATTTGTAAAACCGTTTATGACGTCGAAGATTTGCCGCTGGAAGTACAAGTTACAGTTGCCGCTTCAGACTGTCATGAGATTCGCTACGAGGTTCCAATGCGGTGATGGCTGTTACCCGAGACCTTAAAGTTGGAGCATGTCTTTCTCTCTCCGGTAAATACTCTAGATTTGGCCGCCAAGCTGCGCGTGGGCTAGAAGCTTGGCAAGCTTTAGAAGGAGCCATAGAACTCAGAATCGAGGATGACCGGAGCGACAAGCGAGTCCTAGTGCCAAGAATTCGTGAGCTTGCTAGCAGCTGTGATCTTCTCCTTGGCCCATACTCCACAATCTTGATGCGGGCAGCCGGGGAAGCCATCTCCGAATTGGATTGTCTGCTGTGGAATCATGGCGGTTCCGGAGACGACGTAGAAGAGGCGGGATTGGAGCGAATCGTATCGATTCTTACTCCGACAGGTCGATATGCTGAGCCTTTCCTTAAACACCTGGCGAATGAAGGTCGCCGAGAGCCAATTTTGATTTTGGAAGGCCGAGGCAGTTTCGGACGTCAGATTGCGACTGGGACAGAGCTAATTGCTCAGCGTCTTAACCTGAAAGTAGCCCGCGGGCGAGCAGATGAGGCATGGCCATTACCCAATGGATCAGTGCCCTGGAATCTACTTGCTGCCGCCTCTTTTGAGGAAGATCTGGAGGCTATTGCTCGGGCTCGCAGCCTGTCCCATCCTCCTCGCACGATATGTGCTGTGGCTGCTGGAGTACGCGAATTCGGGAGCAAGGTACAGTCTCCGGGAGGGATCTTTGGAATTGCCCAATGGTTTCCTGGTTCATCGGCTGCTCCAGCTCTTGGACCAATAGAGGATGATTTTTTAACCGTATATTCAAGAATGGCCGGAGGGGTGCCGGATTATCCAGCGGCACAGGCTGCTGCTGCCGGGGTGATAGCTAAGCACTGTCTCTCTATTGCTGGTGATCGATCCCGAGCAGCGCTGTGGTCAGCAGCCGCTGCCTTGGACACCTCCACTCTTTTTGGTGGATTCCAGATCAATCCTCTAAATGGGACTCAGAGCAAGCACGAAACCCTCCTTGTCGAGTGGCAGCCCGAAGGGCTAGTTTTAGCCAAATAGCACGGCTGCCGGTCAGCAGAGATAAATATTAGAGCTTCTACGAGCCGAGGCCCTTGTGAGTAATTATTCGATAATATGCATCTTTAATCATTTTTTGCCTAAATGACTCGCTGGATTTGCATAAAAATCCACGAAGCAATGATGGTGAATGCATGCGTGGAACGGTGAGATGGTTGGGACGAGGCTTGTTTATCGGCTACTAGATCACCGGGATTAAAAGTTTTTTCAACTTGGATTGCCAAGTGTGATATATTTCTTTTAACTTGTAATTCCAAGTTGAGGAAAATGCCTAGAAAATAGAGAAAAGAAGCAATTAAGAAAGCTGCTCAAGAGCAGGAATAAATAAAGGGGCCTCCCCTCTAGCCCGGAAAAGCAATCGGGGATGGCCCAGATGAAACCAAGGAGGTTCCGTATGCAGATTATCACGTCAGGGGATAAGTTGGTATTGGAGGTCATCACCTGATGCCCTCTCCGGTATTACGTCCGCCCGCTAGCGTCAAAGTTCATGTCAACCAGCTGCGGCGGGAGATGTATCTCCGTGGTTTTTCTGGATCGGAGCTGGCCCGGAAAGCCGGAGTTTCACAAGCTACCGTTTCGCATGCCCTAAATGGTCGCCGGATTCTTCCGGCAAAGCTTCGGGCATTGGCTGCGGCTTTGATCAAGGTTGAGCTGATTCCTGGAATAGACGGGTTTATTGCGCCCGACGAGGAAGAATCGGCAACCGAGGGGGTGGCATGAACATTTCAAGCAGTGCCCGGCCATTCTCAGTGAAGCTAACTGCGGTGCTGGCCGCGCTGGTAACGGTGGCCGGTTGGGCTCTCTCCTACGATGCCCTGTGGTCAGGAGCTTTGGGCATCGGTATCCGACCCCAGCTGGCCTGGATCTACCCCCTGGTGGTCGATGGAGTAGTAGCCACCTGCTATGTGGCGACGTTTGCCTTACGGACGGAGTCGCTTCGGATTCGTGTCTATGTTTGGGGTGTCCTGCTCTGGGCCGTCGCCTTGAGCGTGACCGGTAACGCCCTCCACGCGTGGCTTGATCGCGGCCACCTGGCCGTTCCCCTACTGCTAGCTATTCCCGGATCAGCGGTACCAGCATTCTCGCTGGCGCTGGTGATTCATGTACACGTCATTTTGGCTCGGGCGGTGCTGCCCTCAGGTGTAATCGAATCCTCCTCGGATTTGCGCTCTGCAACAGGCGAGAAAGTAGTTGCGTCGCGCAACAACAAGGCAGACAAGATCGCTCGGTTGTTGCGCGCGGAAAGGGCTACCCTGCTGGCTACCAACGGTGGCCGGACAGAGCTCATCAAGCGTGTTGCGAAACGCACCCAGGCCACCTCATCCTATGTACGTCAAATCGCCGAAGGAATCGAGAATGAGGCACGAAATTCCACTCCGAACCCCGAATTAGAGGTTGTCTCCTGATGCCCTCTCGATTCTCGATCCCACTTCCGCCGGTGGGTATCTCCTCCAACCAGAGGGAGGGCGCTGGCGGATGCCCTCCCCACCCAAAAAGGAGGTATAGCTAGATGTCATTTCTGAGCAGTAAGACCGAAAAAGCGACCAATAATATGGGCTGGATCGAAAAGGCTCTACTGGGAATTCTGGCGATCTTTGCCGGCTCGGCGATCTTGCCGATATTGGCCGCCAAGGCCAATGCGATAGTCCTTCAGATAACCAACACGGTTATCTTCCTGGCCCCCAAAGTGGCGATTGCCGCCGGACTAATCGGGGCGGTGGTCTGGATTTCGCCCTGGCACCGCACCCACGGAGGAAAGATGATCGGAGGGGGTGCGGGATGTGCCTTTGCGGTGGGGCTGATTCCGATCTTGTTCAACTGGCTGAATGGCAACAGCGCAAATGTGGTGATGGGGTTGGTTGGTGCTGTGTCCACTATCACTCAGCACATGGGCGGATAGGGAGGACTTCGATGTTCAGAAAAAAAGCTGAGTCCTCCAAGGTGCTGGAGCAGCTGGCCGAGTTGCTTCAGGCACAGCTACCCCAGAACTCACGCTCCCAGAAGACGAGGAGGTGGGTGAGTGGCCGGCTGCCCGCTCTCGCATCGATGAGGGTGTTGTATCG
>JBOHUW010000091.1:0-6429 GCA_050734895.1 Candidatus Dormibacteraceae bacterium
CTGCTGGTTGATCCAATCGGTGAAAGCAGGAGCCAGAGAAGACGGTTGGTCGCCAAACATATGCTGCGGCGCCCGGAGATCCTCGGCATAGGCCTGATCGGACTGTTTCGCAGTGATGGAATTATTTCGCACCATGGCATCGAGCACTTGGCGCTGTCGATGCCGAGCCGCATCCCAATGCAGCAGCGGATTATCCGCATTGGGATTTTGAGGTAGACCGGCCAACATTGAGGCTTGCGCCAGGTCGAGTTGATTGGCATCGATGTGGAAGAAGGTTTGGGCGGCAGCCTGCCCCCCATAGGCATTGTTGCCATAAAAAACAGTGTTCAGATACATCTCCAAGATTTGCTGCTTGGAAGTCGTGCCATTAATCTGGGTCGCGATAACCGCCTCGCGCAGCTTCCGGAAGAGTGTTTCAGAGTCACCAGTCACCCGCTGCTTGACCAGCTGCTGAACAATCGTCGATCCCCCCTGAACAATCCTATGGCGGCTCAGGTCGGCCAGCGCGGCGCGGAGAATCGCCGCTGGATCAATTCCCCCCTCGTGCCAGAAGTTAGCGTCCTCAATGGCCACCGTAGCGCTCGGGAGCCATTTTCCCTCCTGGCCCAGGGAGGTATGGTACCGCCGGGCTCCTCCAAAGTGAGTATCGGCGAGGAGCACCTGACCGCTGCGATCGTAGATTAAATTGTCCTGCGGGATATCGCTATCCGAGACGGCGCGGGAAGCGGCTAATTCTCCAGGTTGGCTGGAGAGGAGTGAGCTCATTCCGGCCAAGATCAAAACCACCAGAATGCCAAGCGCCACCACGGCGATGAGACGCCCCCTCTCGCGGGGAATCCTCAACAGCCGGTAACGGCTGGAACGCACCCGAATGTGTGGAGCTCTAATCTTCTTCTCCCTACCTTTGTATAAACATGAAATTCAGTATTGGTTGCTTTTTCCGAGCTTTACGGTAAATACTTAGAGCTTAGTCGTTTATACAATGGACAAAATAGCTACCAAGCTTTCGATCATCGAGGAGCGGCGGGTACGTTTGGCTCGTCTCACGGCAGCCATGGCCGATGGTTCGCCACCAGCTCTGTCCCCACCGGGGTTTCACCTCTACGCCGAAGAAAAGCTCTTTGCGATCCGCCCGATGCGCCGCCTGGAATACCTCGGCCCCTCCTCTGATGCTCCGACTACCGCCTTCGCCAGCTGGGGTAGGCCACTCTTTCGTCCGGATAGTAGCGGCGGATCAATCTACATCTCCCCGGCGACCGACGAAACTCCCGCTCCTCTCTCCGCCGAGTGGCGGGAGGTAGGCCGAGGGAGGCTATATCTAACCAACTTCCGCCTGGCCTGCGCTGGACAGCGGGGGGATTGGTTGGAATTCCCCTTTGACGCCATCTCCTGGTCCGGCTGCTATTCGATGGGAATCGGCTTGAAAACCGGCAACTGGCCTCCCATGGGGTTACAAACTGCTTACCCGGAGTGGATTTATGCCTTCTACAAATTTCTCGCTGATCAAGAGGTGTCCAAGGTACAGCTGACCTCGGCGCTGGATCAGCGTGCCCAAAAAATGGGAATTTAAATGTCGGCCGAGTACCGAGAAGATTACTACCGAGTGCTGGGCCTGACTCATCACGCCAGCTCGGATGAAATTCGTCAGAGTTGGCTGCGGCTGATCAGCTACTGGCACCCAGATCGAGCCTCTCACCAGGCGGCTGAAGAACGCGCCAAGGAGCTCAACCGGGCCTATCAGGTACTCTCCAATCCGGTCAGCCGAGCCGACTACGACGACTGGTACCAAGAGCAGGGATTCGACCGACAATCCAGCAACCAGCGGGCGGAAGCGAAAAGAGAGGCCGAGTCTGCCGGGGCGACGAGCGGCTCCGGATGGGAAGCTCCTCCCCACGGTTATCACCACCATTCAGGCCTCGATCCGCTCACCGGACTACGTCGCCGGATGGTAGTGGAAACCCGGCGGATGCTCGGTTACCTTTGCTGGGCGGGGGGGCTTTTGGTTTGGTTAATACTGCTGACGACCAGCTTACGGCTGGTTGACGGGGACCACCCGACTCTACTCCAGACGGCCATCCTGGCGGTTGATGTAATGGCCCTCTGGACTTGGCTTTTCGCCATCGCCGGCATCAATCGCGACCACAGCCAGGGGGAGTGGTGGCGCTTTTGGTTGGCCGAACTGCTCGGCGCCCTGACCGCCACCTCGGCGACCCTTTTACTGGCCGCGGTAGGCATCTTGGCCGCGCTTCTACTCTCCCCGGCCGGCTTCTCCACCTTCCGCTCAGTGGGTTGGCTGGGCGCCGGGATGGGCATGCTGGCCCTGGCCGGCGCCCTCGGCGCATTCACCTTCCGCTGGATTTGGCAGCGCTGGCAGGAGCTGGTGGCCAGCCGCTGGAGCCGCGAGCAGGTGCACTAAGACGGATCTCAAACGGCTCAGCCCAAATAGCCACCGGGTACCGATTCCGCACACTCCGAGCTACAGAATATCCCCTCTCGGCGGATGATTTGGACGCGCGATAGGAAGCGGGCACAGAGGCTGCAGCGAGCGGGTTGCACAAACGCTGCCGGGTCCAGAAGAGGTAAGTCTGCTTTGGAGGTGTAACCCTGAGAGATCAATTCCGGGCGGTCGCTGATAGTCGCCATAATTTTTTGCCTCCAGCTAATAAATTCATCCCCTGTCCATGCTGTCCAGGCTGTCCCAACTATATTTTGTCGCATCGGGCCCAAAATAGCTAGAGGCATTATTGCTTGTCCGCTGTTTTAGGCAATACCGCCAACTAAAGATCTATAGGCAATGATTTGGGCTCGCGCCAGCAATAGGATATCCCTCCCCCCTCCGTGGGGGAGCTTGAGTTAGGTGGGGGGATGAAAATTGCATTAACTTCGAGTTCGCGAGAGTCCATTTTCACCCTAGTTGACGATATTGCTCCTTCGCGGATCAGAAAAGCAACCTAGAGCGCAGCAAGAGTATCATCGCCGCCCCGACGATCAGGCTCAAAACACCAACTCTGATCATCCAATTTGAGCGACGATCGAGCGCGTGGGCCCGCTCGAGCACATCATCGAAGTCGGGTTCTCGGGCGGGATGCCAGCTATCCAGCTGATCATTCATCCTGCCCGAGACATTCCGATTCAGGGTTGGAGATGAAGGAGAGGCTGTTTCTTGCTTAACAATTAATGGCAATTCATAGCTAATAACGCCTCTTCTTCGCTTATGGGTCGGCCGATTAATTCGGCGGCGGCTCGATTTTTTGCCGCATTTGAGCCATCGCCTTGGCGATCCGCGAGGCCACCGTCCCACTTGGAATATGCAGAATGTGGGCCACCTCCTCCCGTGAGCAATCGTGAAAATACTGCAGCACTACGGCCGCCCTCAATTTGGGGCTGAGCACAGAGAGAGCCTCCTCCACCATCCCCCGGGAATCGGCTCGAGCCAGGGCAGGATCCTCACGACCCACCTCCAACTTGATCGGGAAGAAGCGGGCCAACTTTTTACGCCGGAGATGAGAGATGGCCGTATTCACCGCAATCCGGTGCAGCCAAGCGCTGGGCGGAGCATCCGGCCGATACTTCTTGCGCGCCCGATAAGCTCGGGCAAAGGATTCCTGAGTTAGATCGTCGGCATCCGAGGCATCGAGCACCATGGCTCGGACGGTCCGATATATTCGAGTGTATTCCTGCTCATAAAGCAGTGGGAATTGGGTACTCGGATTCAACCAGTCCGGATGGAGACTCCTCCCCTCCGAAGGCACCGCCGGCTGATCCCCTATCGCTGCCACTCCAACTGAGTTAGCCACCGGAACACCTCCTCTCCCTCTTAACTCCCATCGGTTATCAAACTCGCTAAACAAATCTTAAATCAAGTCCGATACTTCTTATTTTAACCACATCTGACCGGACCGGGAACGGACGATCTGCTGATAAAGTTGAACGGAAAGAAATAGATGTCGCCCTTATTTACTGGAGTAGGCGTTGCCCTAATAACCCTCTTCGATCAAACTGGAAAGCTTGACGCTGAGGCGACGGCTGCCCAAGCTCATCGTCTGGTTCAATTGGGCCTCCAGGCAGTTCTGGTGGCGGGGACAACCGGAGAGGTGGCTATGCTTAGTGATCCTGAACACCGAGAGTTGGTCGCGGTGATTGCTCAGAGAGTTCGGGGAAAGGCAACTGTTATCGCCGGTGTGGGAGTCGGCAGTGCAGTCGAAGTTGGTCAGCGAGCAGCCGCGGCTCGCTCCAGTGGGGCTGACTGTCTGCTTGTTCCACCCCCGCTGAATTTCTCTCTCGAAGCACATTACCGAGAGATCAAACGGGCGGCGGATAACCTTCCTCTCCTCGCCCATCACCAGCCAGATAAATATCCTCCGGGAATATCATTAGAGCTGCTGGGTTCTCTGCCGCTTGCCGGCTGTAAGGATTCGACCGGCGATCCAAAGCGACTGCTCGATGAGGTAGCTTCAAATGCTACTCCCATCTATGCTGGATCCTCGAGTCTGATCTCGCTGGCGGCCTCTATTGGTAGTGCCGGAGCGCTGCTGGGTATTGCCAATGCTTACCCAGAGCTTTCGATGAGAGCTTTTGCCGGAGATGGCGAGGCGCAGCTGCGACTTCATGTAGTGCAACAGAAGGTAAAACAAATGGCGTCTCTTCAGAACATTAAGGATTTGGCTAACGAGCGATTCGGAACCTCAGTCGTTACCCGCATCTGAATTAGAGCCACCGCAACTGAATGGCCGAGAATTTCACGATCATCGCTCATCGGGGCTTCTCTTCCCGCGCACCAAAGAATACATTCCCAGCATTTGACCTTGCTATTGAGAACGGCTTTGGCAACATCGAGCTCGATGCGCAGTTAAGCGCAGATAGAGTCGTGATATTCTTCCACGACAACCGCCTTGATAGTACGACGAACGGCACAGGCAGACTTGCTGAGTGCACTGCCAAGGAACTATTCTGCCTCGACGCCGGATCATGGTTTGACCCGGTCTACAAAGGAGAGACTATACCGACGCTCGCCGATGTCTTCGACCGCTTGTAGCGCCAGGCGTCACGATTACCTCATCTCACAGCTTCGAGCATCGATCGCCTTGGCAGGAAATAGTCGACTACCGCACCACTGGCCAGTGAAAGAGATCTCCGCCAGCGTGCTCGACATTGCCCAAGACGTTGGCGTCACCGGATTATGTTTGCCGGCTTCGACGATCACTCAGCGCCAAGTGGAAACCATTCTTGCTGCTGATATGTCAATTCGCGCTTGGGGCGTTCGGAACCCGGATTACCTTGTATACCGAGTCATTTGCTCTATTCCTCTAGCCGCCAGTCGTAACCACCATCCGGTCTGATAGCGCCGGTCACCCTGGAACCATGCCTCACGGGCGGCAAGCAGATAGGACCAATATGTAGCTTCGAGGACTGCTAATAGCGCATCGAGATCAACTTGTTGCAACGGCCGGTGCTTGAGGTAGGTCACGAGTGAATCTTGATAGCAATCAGCGAATTCGGTAGCAGTGCTAACATCATCAAGGCAGCAGCTTGCGAGAAATATTGAGAGGTCACCAACAACTGGCCCCCTAGTAACAGTGCCGAAATCCACCAAGACGATGCTTCCATCTTCTCGACGGATGAGGTTGGTAGGTTCCAAGCTGGCATGAATTGGGGCGATTGTCAATGGAGCTTTTGCCAGCTCCTCCATCTTCCGGGTGATGCTCAGCGCCAATTCGCGCTCATTATCTTGCAAGAGCTGGGCTCTTGCAGGCAGGGCTATATTAAGTGAGAAGGGAGACCAGGAATCCTCTTGAAGTGTAATTGAAGCTTGCAATGAGTGAATTAAGGCCATCTGTTCGATGATCCGCGCCCGATCGGTCAAAGTGATGGTCATCTCAGCCATCAACGCTCCTTCAATGTATTCCATCAAGCACCAGCTGACAGGTCCTTGGGAAGTCTGGGTCACGAAGAGATGTTCACTGCTTTCTGGAGGAGAAAACAGGATTGGAAGGTTGGCGATGCTCTGAAGGAGACTGAGATGATTATTCACATAGACCTTTGCCGAGTTAATTGATCGCTTTGCGAACACCTTCAGGAAGTAACAATCGTTGCCTACCGTTAAAAGGGAGTTCAAATCCTCATAGCCATATTCGGTCTTAGGTAAAACATTGGCCGGAAATTGGAACTTAAAAATTTCTGCAGCGTGCTGAGAGATCTCGTATAACAAGCCACCTTCGAATTTCTGGCGATTTTGCGACATGCTACAGTGAAAAGCTGTCGTGCAGTTTATGGTTCTCGCTTACGACGGCAAAGATGAAGCCGCCCTTGACCGGCGTTTGGCCGTACGTGAACAACATATTGCGCTCGGCGATAAGCTTGTCGCCGAAGGGAAGATGCTTTTCGGCATAGTGATCCTGGATGCTGAGGACAAGATGATTGGATCGATGC
>JBOHUW010000092.1:0-6381 GCA_050734895.1 Candidatus Dormibacteraceae bacterium
GGATATCGCAGATCACGATGTCGGCTTGAGGATGCTCAGCCAGAATTGCATCCGCCGCCCGGAAGGGATCATCCAGGGGAGGCATAAAGACCCGCCCCTGGAGGTTCATGACCAGCACTTTGGCGCCGGCCGCCGAAATTATTACTGACCCCTCCCCAGGAGTTCCAGGAGGATAGTTGGCCGGCCGCACCACCTGCTCCAGCTGGCCGATCTGGGCCGCAAACTGTTTCTGGTCCCAAACATGATTACCGGTGGTGATCACATCGGCTCCGGCAGACAAGATCTCCGCCGCGGTTTCGGCGGTGATCCCGGCCCCTCCGGCCGAGTTCTCGCCGTTGACCACCGCCAGATCAACAGCTAGTTCCTGACGGAGCGGAGCGAGGAGCGCGGTCAGCGCCCGTCGCCCTGGCCGACCGACCACATCACCGACAAAGAGCAGACGGAAACTTTTCTCTGGCATTAATTTCAAATGTTAGCTACAATTAGCTAGAAATGCAGGTTAACATGCATCAGGCTAAGACTACTCTCTCGCAATTGGTAGAGGCTGCGCTTCGAGGTGAACCGGTAACCCTTGCTCGCTACGGAAAGCCCGTGGTCGACATCGTGCCTCACCGGACCAAGCTCGCTCCACGGCAGGGAGGGCAATGGCGGGGGAAAGCGTGGATTTCACCTGATTTTGATGCTCCCATGCCAGAGATAGAGGAGCTTTTCTATTCGTGAAAGTACTTCTGGATACGCATATTGCCATCTGGTGGTTCCAAGATCCTAACCGATTGGATAAGGCGGCTCGCCAAGTAATCGCTGATCAAAATAGTACTGTCTTTCTGAGTGCTGCCAGCGTTTGGGAGGCGGCAATCAAAGAGGCCGCCGGACGGTTAGAGCCTCCCCGCCCCTTACTGGAAAGCGCGGTTGATGAAGGGTTTATCGAGCTCCCGATTCGCTCCCACCATGCAAGAAGAGCCGCCGCCTTGCCCATGCATCACCGCGACCCCTTTGATCGGATGCTGATTGCTCAAGCGCTAGAGGAAAGCTTGGTGATTCTGACTCGAGATGCCATTTTTCGATCTTATCCAGCAGCTCTCATGATCGCCTAAGTGGAGGGCTTTCGAAATAAAAAAGGGGGGCATATGCCCCCCTTTTTTATTTAGCGTATTCAATAGCGCGAGTTTCGCGCACCACGGTCACCCGGATCTGGCCCGGATAGCTGAGATCGGCCTCGATTCGCTTGGCAATATCTCGAGCCATCAGCTGGGCATGTGAATCATCGATTCGCTCCGGCTTGACGACAATTCGGACTTCGCGGCCGGCCTGGATGGCAAATGATTGCTCCACTCCGGAGAAGGAGTTGGCTATCTCCTCCAGCTTCTCCAACCGCTTGACGTAGGCGTCCATGGTCTCCCGGCGAGCCCCCGGACGAGCAGCGGAGATGGCATCGGCAGCAATTACCAGCAAAGCCTCAATCGTCTTCGGCTCCTCGTCATAGTGGTGAGCTCTAACTGTATGCAGGACCGGCTCCGGCACCCCGTATCTCTTTAATAGGTCAGCCCCGATGACCGCATGCGGACCCTCGACTTCATGATCGATCGCTTTGCCGATATCGTGAAGTAATCCGCCGAGCCTGGCCACCTTAACATCGGCCTTAAGCTCCGCCGCCATGATCGTCGCCAGATGAGCAACTTCCCGGGAGTGATTCAACACCTGCTGGCCGTAGCTGGTGCGGAAACGGAGGATACCGAGATGCCTTATAACCTCCGGATGGAGGCCCTGCAACTTGAGATCCAAGACTACCGTCTCTCCCTCCTCTTTGATCCGCTGCTCAACCTCCTGACGAGATTTGGCCACTATCTCTTCGATTCGGGCGGGGTGAATTCTCCCATCAACAATCAGCTTGTTAAGGGTCGTCCTCGCCACCTCCCGCCGCACCGGATCAAACCCGCTGATTACCACCGCTTCCGGGGTGTCGTCAACGATTAGGTCGATACCTGTGGCCTGCTGCAAAGCTCGAATGTTGCGACCTTCCCGACCGATGATTCGGCCCTTGATCTCTTCACTCGGCAGAGGTAGGACAGAGATTGAAGTCTCCGCGGTTTGGTCGGCAGCCACCCGCTGGATGGCCTCGGTGACAATCACTCTGGCCCGCTTATCTCCCTCTTCTCGGGCCTGCAACTCGGCTTCTCGTACTCGCCGAGCCACCTCATGGCTGAGCTCTCCCTCGACCTGGGTCAGGATAACTCCCTGAGCCTCCTGTCTGGTCATGTTGGCAACTCGCTCCAACTCCACAATTTGGGCGCGATTGGCCTCCTCCAGCTGCTCTCGGAGACCTTCCAGCTCTTTCTCCCGTTGGCCAAAGCTCTGTTCGCGGCGACCTAGCTCCTCCCCTCGGCGATCGAGGGTTTCATCCTTCTGGAGCAGCCGACGTTCGAATTGCTGAGCTTCCTTCCTCGTTGCCCGCGCATCTTTTTCGGCGGCAGAGCGAATCTCTATCGCCTCCTCCCTAGCCTGGAGCAGGATTTCTTGGGCTTTACCATGCTCGTTGCCCAAAACCTGCTCTGGTTTTGGTTGAGTCTCGACGGCCCGGGTTTCAGGGCTGGCCTTCTGCTCGACCTGAGACTCAATGCCCCGCTTCTGTTTGCCCTGGTTGGTATTAAAAGTTGCGATCAGCCAGCGAACAGCTAAACCGATAACGATCGCTCCTAAAATACCTAAAAGTAGAATGACGTAGATAGACATTTGGTTGGTTCACCTCTGATTTATTCGGTTGTCAAGGTGCTGGACCAGCTCTGGCAATGTCACCGCCAACCGCCGGCCAGGACTCAAATCACTAACCTGTGGGGACAATTCCCTCAGGATGTCTCCGATTCTACTCTCTAGACGCAGCTGCCATCCGACAAATGGATGGTTTTGTCGCTCTGCCCCCGCTACGACATTGGCGAGTACAACGCCTGCAGGCCGGAGAGGTGAACGTCACCAGCAAGATGCGAGCTCGGCTTGACCACCACCAATCCGAGGTAGTTGACGCGCAGCGGGTACTGCAGGCCAAGCGGCAGCGTCGCCATCACATACCTCCAGCCATCGAATGTGATGCCGGTGGGATAAAAGCTGGTGGGCTGGTTGTTCGACTGCCAGATACCAATGTTGAGCGAGACGACACCGGGAGCGAGCGCGTCACCGGATCGAGTCGCCAGATCCGGATTGCCCTTGACCCACACCCCGACGCCAATCGGGGGATGAGTGCCGTTGAGCAACCGGATTTGCTCACTGTTCGGGTCGTTGAGGTAGATGCTCAGATCGAAAGTCTTACTCTGGTAGGGGTAGTCGTAATGCACGTCGAACGAGCCAGCATCGCCCGAGACGCGTTTGACCGCCGAGTCGAACCTCAGGCTGCCGTCTGATGTGGCCTCAGAACTCGGGCTGGACATCGGACGCGGATAGACGTTCATATACTGGTCGGTAATCGACCACTTTGATGTGTCGATCAATGGGTCGATCTGTTGGGGGACCTGGCCGACCGTAATGCGGCTGGACGCGTGCGCACCACCGGCGCTCGCCGTCACCGTGGCCACGCCGGCACCATCCGGCGCGGCAGAGAACACGCCCGACTGGTCAACCGTACCGAGACTCGCCGGGGCGACCGTCCACCGAATCGCCGGGGGCGGCAGGCTCACGGCTTGGCCATCGCCGGCAGTTGCGGTCACGGAGAGCTGTTGGGTGGCGCCGTTAATGAGACCGGCCTCAGTGGGACTGAGAGCGAGATCGCGTAGCCCGGCGACCACTGTCAGCGGCACCGACGCCGAGGCTTCACCCGCGCGGATGCGCAAGCTGCCAGAGCCGGGGCGCAAGCCGACCACTAACGTGTCGTCCTGGATGGAAGCCCGGCCTGGCGGCCAGACAGTGAGTCGCACTGAGTCACTGGCCGGGTTGCCCATTCGGTCCGTAGCGTAGGCGGACACGGGGACGCTCGTGCCGACCAATGTGGTCAGCGGCATGTCGTTGTTGATGACCGCTTTGATCGCCGGACCCGGGGTAGTTTCGGTGCTGTAAATGAACAACCCATTGGCAACCGGGCGTTGGTGCCCATCTGAAGGCACATTCAGCACGGATGCCACGGTCTGTCCCGGTAATCGACCCACCAACTGAGCTGAACCACCGGAGTCAAAAAGGATCGCGTCGTACGCGCCATGTTGCATCATCCAACCGGCAATCTGGGGGCGAGTCAATCCCTGCGCGACATCCTTGGATTGGTGGCCATCGAACACCGCGAAGACGGCATGCTGGCCATCCTTGGTCACGCCCACGGCGGCGGTCGGGTTGGCAATGTTGTTCTCGCCATCCCCCTGCAGAGGCACTGCGCGGACACCCTTCTGAACTAGGATGGCACCACCGCTCACCGCCTGCACGACATCGTTGTCAGGACCAATCTTCTCACTGACCGTCAGGTGGTCACCAACTGTAACGGTTTGTCCAAGCCATTGGCCGGAGGTGCCAGAGCCGATGAGATCCTGCGTGCCCGCAACAAGCTGCGCCAAATCGGTGACGCCGGTCCGCACGCTATTAACAACCATGCGATGCGGGTTGGCGGGATCGAGATATCCGGAGACGACAGTGGAGGCCCGAATTGGGGAGGGTGTGCCCAAATCCGCAGTGACCCGCACCAGTGCATCGCCGGCCAGGTCGTTCACCATATTGACCGAGGTGATCGGATGGGCCTTCGCCGATCGTGAGTCATCGGTCAGGGTTCCATTGTAGGTTGCCGTCCCGATGCCGATGGAGCCGTTGCGGCGCACCCAGAGGTCCGATCGCCAACCCGGGTTTGGGCTCTTCACCAGGCGGCCATCGATCACTACCATGCCCAGGGGGCGCCCACTGCCGTTGATCTCGAAGAAGTCCCCATTTACACCGGCCACCGCGCCGCTGCGATGCGCCATGGAGGTCAGGAGTTCATTGGCAGTGTCAGTGAGGTGGTCGTGCGACTCGACTACCCCCAACCGTACATTTGGCTCAGCGAGATCGACATTCAGAACCTGGGCGCGCTGCGTGCCATCGACGGTCCGCAGCGTATCCGAGTAATGGTCCACGCCCCTAGTGATCGGCTGCGGGTTACTGGTTTCCTCGGCGATGACCGACGGCCATTGGTCAGGAGTCAGTGGTGACCAATGCGCATCAGCCACAACTGAACTAGCCGGGGTTAAGGCACCGAATGCCGTCGAGAGCAGCGTTACCGCCACCAGTGTACTAAAGCGAGCCGTCTGTCTGATCGCATGTGCCTCTCTTAGAGTGCAACCCCAACCGCCAGCAACACGAAGAGACCGGCGACATAGAGCGAGGAATAGCCGTAGAGTCGTCGAGTCCAACCTCGGCGCTGAAGATCAAGGTAGGCGAGGATTACCAGGCCAACCCCCAGCAGCAACGCCCCGACCAAATAAACCTTCCCCTCTGCCCGGGTGAAGAAGGGAATCAAGCTGGCCAACAAGGTTAATCCAGCATAGAGCAGACTCTGGCGCTGAGTAATCAGCTTGCCTCGAACCGTGGGCATCATAGGGATCTGGGCACGCTCGTAATCCTTGGCCAAGAGCTGAGCCAAAGCCCAGAAATGAGGCGGGGTCCAGCAGAAGATGACCAGAAAGAGAGAGAGAGCGGTCCAATCCAGGCCGCCGGTAACCGCCGCCCAACCGACCAGAGGGGGAATGGCCCCGGCCGCCCCTCCGATGACGATATTCTGCGGTGTCCAACGCTTCAACCAAATCGTATAGACCAAAACGTAGATTAATGTCCCGCCGAGGGCCAGGCCGGCCGCCGGTAGATTGGCCACCCGCCAAAGTAGAAGGAAGGCGGCCAGATTGAGCAGCACTCCCAGCAGCAGAGCATGCCAGGCGGGGATGCGTCCGGCCGGGATCGGCCGACTCCGAGTGCGATGCATCACGGCGTCGATATCGCGATCAAACCAACAGTTTATGGAGTGCGCCCCGGCTGAGGCCATCGCCCCGCCACCGAGTACCGCCAACAGGAGCTTCCAGCTGGGCAGGCCGTGGGCGGCGGGGATCATCGGCAGACAGGCAGTACCCACCAGAAGCAGGACTATCTTCCATTTGCAGAGACTTAGATAATCAGTAAAAGCCGACACTCGGAACCATATCCTACGGCGGAAAGTTAATCAGAGGGAGAAATCCCGACCGAAGGCGGGGTGGGTGGAACCCGAATGGCCAACTCGGCCGCCTCCTCCGGATCGTCGGTAATCGTGAGCAGCCCGAGATCCTGATCACCCACCAACTCGTGAGGCAGCGCCTGCTCGTGCATCCAGCTGAGTAGCCCGGACCAGTATTCCCGACCGAAGAGGACGATCGGAAAGTGCTCGATCTTCCCGGTTTTGGCTAAGGTCAGGGA
>JBOHUW010000093.1:0-6325 GCA_050734895.1 Candidatus Dormibacteraceae bacterium
ACCTAGATCGGCTGGTGGCTATTATTGATCCAAATAATGTTCCGTCACAGAGGGTAGCGGAAAAACTCGGCTTTCAGCTGGAACGCGAAGTCATCAAGTCCGGGAAGATGGAGCTGATCTTTGCCGATCGGCATCGTCAACAACTCGGCGAACTTGGGAATTAACGAACTTAAATAAGCAGTATGGTCGCGATTTTATTATCCTCATAAAGAGGGCGGCCTAGGCATTCATGCAGCTTTCGTGGCGAGTTGAAGAAGCATTGTTACGCCCTCACGATGGGAATGGCCACCTTCCAGGGTTGTCCTAGGTTCAACAGGTAAGTAGCGAAGGTTTCTATAAGCCATAAAGATGCTAAAAGAGCTTGTCTGAAAGTCACTGCAGCATGATCTAGACTTGTAGCTTGTAGAATCGAAATATTTTTTATCTAATTCAATCAATTCGGCGTAAAGTGAAACTTGAAGACCAAAAATTGCAGCGCCTCTTTTTTCAAGAAGGTCAGGCTGCCCTGTGCTGTTGGTGGCATGTCGAACCCGAGACGCGCTGTTCTTATCCAAGAGGGAGATCCTCGATGACCAGCGATGAGTTATTTCGCCAGAGTGAAGAACTTAGGCGTCAATAGAATGCATTGGAAGGGCGGAAGAATTCTCCTTTCTGGCTTCACGTAACTGAGGATCTGACCAGCACTTATCCGGAAGACATCGAATTATGGGTCCAGGTCTATGGTGAACTGGTGGATTTCAAGCACCAATTACTTAGCGACGTTTTGGAACGGATCAAAGCACGAGAAGGAAGCCCAGTGGCCGAGGAGATCCATGAGGATCAACTTGCTATGGAATGTGAGTTAAAGCGGCTGGAGCTGCATCTGACGTTTTGGAGAGAAAGATCTTTGTCCTCGGTGGTAGGACGTCCATAATATTTCCAGGCTATTTCGAATTAATTATTTGGACCAGAAGTGACGACTTACTCTAATCAGGTAGGTTCAGAACGTGAAGATTACTTCTGAATCATCGGATAGTCTTGTCGTCGTGGGAAGTGGCATCTCGGGTCTTATGACCGCGCGATACGCTGTCCGGGCAGGATATAAAGTTGAACTATTCTCCAAGAGTCCTGATCCGAGAATTGAAACACAATTGGAGATTGAGAACGAGTCCTCTACTTTTGACAGTAAAAATGATCAACGGTACATAACAATTTTCGAAGGTCATCCGTACTTAGAACTGGAAGGATATCTTGATAAAGTCTATCCTGGAATTGCTAATGACTTTGAATGTGATGTACTGTGCGGAGGAATTCTCGTCTCGCCCCTTGAAAAGCTTTCCCAGAATTCGCGCGAGTGGCTAGAGGAGCGTTCGCGTCTCAATGCGAGGCTATTTGAGAAAAACCCTGAAGACATTAAATGGGCTACAGATCTATTTGTATCCTATACGAAGGAAAATCGTGCTGCGATGGAGCAATGGTTCGAAATAATGATCGATATGGTCTGCCACTCGCCGCAGATAATGGATAATTTATCTCTTCACGCGAACGGTATACTACGGCTTTACGACAATGCAGAAGCATTTAGTCAATCGCTCACTTCGCATGAAGCAGAGGGAATACTTATCAAAGCATACACCCCGCAAGAGCTTGTAAAAAAGTATCCTGCATATCAAGCAGGAGTACAAAGAGGATTCCTTGCTGGAGGTGCAATTGCAGTATACGGGCTTGCGTTTGCAGTAGGAACATTCTGCCATGCAGTGGTCGATGAGCTCGAAAGTAGTGGGGTAAAGCTTAACTTTAAAACCGAGATTGAGAAAATTATTATCAATAAGGAAGAAAAAGTTGCAGGAATTAAATTGTTTGGAGAAAGAGAGCCCCGCGTTGCGTGTAATTACGCATTTCACACAGGTGCATTTGCGGGACCGGAATTATTTGAGGGCATTCCTGAAGCTAAAAATAAACTTTCAGCGGTTGAAGGATACTGGATTACGATAGAAAACGCCGACACTCTTGTTGATAGGATGAGATGCAAACCGAACAAAATACACGGCAAGAAAAGTTTGTCGGAAATTTTGACTATGCTTGAGGTGGATTCTGCTACGGCATATCAACGTCGTTTCAAGGCGCTTGGCATTGATGAAAATAATTTGCGCTATATTTCTCCAATAGTTGATTTCAATAATATGCCGATCAGAAAAAATGGGCAGACATTGCTGGGGGTAGGAAGTGGCTATGTTTTTAAGGGCTTGCGGAACGAAGCAAAGAGGGCAAAGTCGTATTTCAAGATGACTTGAACAGCGGTCAGTTTGTGCTTACGGTTATGGAACTATGGTTAGAGGCTTTGCATGGCAAAGAACTTCTTTCATCAGGGATAATAACTGTACATCCGATAGGGTGCAAGCGATCATACACACCAAATGATCAAGAGCTTGATGTAAATCTACCTACGACTTCAGGTGGAGTTTGTATGATTCATGATGGCGGTAACACTGGTTCAACAGCTAAATCACCCTTTATCGCTCACTATATAGTTCAGAAAATGCGAATGTTCTCTGCGATAGTGATGGGTGGAGAGACAATGCGTGAGAATTTTTCAGGGCTACGTCAACAGCTTGCTAAAACAGTCGAACAGGTACCATCACACCGTTGGAAAGAACTCTCTACAACGATATCTGATCTTCTCTCTTAGCGATACTGACTGCCTCTTCGAGAAGGTCGGCAAGATGGCGGGCGAGGGTGCTTTTCTCGGCTCAGGCAAAGCCGGAAATGGCGACGATCATCGGGCCCTGCTCCGAGGCGAAATCATCAGCACGGCGGTGTCAACTGTAGGTCTGGGGATAAAAGCGGAGCGGGGGAGGAGGCTCTTGACTTGCAGATCGTAGAGGCAAGACCATTTCCGGGATCCACGAATCACACCTGAGGCCCAACGTTTGGCGTTGCCTCGCTGGAGCACCAGGTGGGCGGTAAGGAGGGGTACTCCGGGGGCCAATATTTGATGTAACAGCTGTCCGGTGAGAGCAAATGGTGGGTTGGCTACTATCCGAAATGGCCGATTCGGTAATCTCAGATGGGCCGCATCAACCGGGAGTACGGTCAAGCGATGTTTGCCGAATCGGGATCTCAATTTGGCCACTCTTTCGGGATGGAGCTCTACTGCAAGCACCTCAGCCCCGGCGGCTAGAAGTTGGCCAGTTAATGCGCCGGTCCCAGCTCCAATATCCAGAACTAAATCATTCGGCTGTACTCCGGCATCCGCAACGATCTTTTGTGCCCAGCGGTCAGTTAGGCGGTGCCATCCCCACGCCCTCCGTGTCGAGGGAGACACGGTAGCGGAACACCATCATCATAATTGTCATCACTTCGATTATATGCTTCGCATGATTAAGAAAGTTAGGCGACTGGCTAGGAGTTATTCTTCAGGACAGCAGCCTTCTCTACTTATCGAATCGTTGATCTATTTCCAGTGTTGAAAGTTGAGACCGTTGCACGGGAATGTGCGGAACCCTACGTTGCTATCGTCGATGCATCGCCCAGTGGCATCATCTTTGATCTCCTTTAAACGATCTAAATGGGGTAGAAGGGCCCTACATGATTCATCTTCAAGGCTCCGGCTCGATTTGTCGCTAGCCTAGGGGTCCGGGATTTATTTGGCTAGGGTCTGGTTTTTACCTCGGATCGTCCCTTGCTGTATTGCTGGATTAAGGATATGGTGATAAAGCTGAGGTGTAAAAGTAAGGTAAAAAACAGAAGGAATTATGGTTGAATCTATACCCGCTTTCGCCAAGGGGCTGCTTTTGGAGCGCGAACAGGAGGTGGAAATCCTACGTCAGGCGTTGGTTTCAGCTGGCCAGGGCAATGGCCGCTTGTTGCTAATCGAGGGGCCGGCCGGAGTGGGAAAGTCGCGGCTGCTCAAGGGGGCTCAGTCCTTGGCGGCTGAGAGCGGGATGGCTACGCTGGTTGCTCAGGGGACGGAGTTGGAGCGTGACTTTGAATTCAGCGTGGTTCGCCAGCTTTTTGCCCCCTCCTTGCTGGCTGTGGATGCCTCGAGGCGTCAACAGCTGCTTTCAGGAGCTGCCGGGTTGGCCTCGCCGGTGTTTGAGATGGGCATTCAACCGGTGGCCAGCGACCAAGGATTTGCCTTGATTCAAGGCTTATTTTGGCTCACTAGTCGGTTGGCATTCAACGCGGAAGGGGAAACCTCCGACGGGCTGCTGTTGGCGATTGATGACGCGCAGTGGTCTGACCGCTCCTCGCTTCGCTTTCTAGTTCATTTGGCGATTCATCTCGAGGAGCTGCCGGTGGTGGTGGTGGTAGTAGTGCGCTCGGGGGAGCCAGGGGCAACTGATGAGCTCCTTGATCAGCTCCGCGCTCGACCGGAAACCCAGCTGCTTCATCCCTCGCCGTTGAGTGAGCAGGCGGTGGAACAGCTGGTGCGGGAATCGTTCGGAGAGAAGGCCTCACCGGATTTCGCTCGGGCTTGTGCTCGGGCTACCGCCGGTAATCCCTTCTATCTAAAAGAGCTCTTTAATTCGCTGCGTGCTGAGCTATCAGTGGCCGATTTGCCGACGGCGAACGAGATCAGCGGAGTGGTACCGGAGGTGGTACAAAACTCCCTTGCTGTTCGTTTGGCCCATGTTCCGCCGGCCGCCATTGCCCTGGCTAGCGCTGCGGCGATCCTTAGCGATGGAACTCCCCTGCGCCAGGTGGCGGCATTGGCGGAGCTGGATGCAGAGGTCGCAGAACAGGCGGCAGATGTCCTCTCAGCGGCCAATATTTTGGCCCAGGGAGAACCGATTACTTTCATCCACCCGTTGATCGCCGCGGCGGTCCAGGCCGGAATGACCCCCTTTGCCCGGGCCCGAGCTCACCGCCGAGCAGCTTCTTTACTGGCCAGGGAGGGAAGCTCTAGCCAACAGGTGGCTACCCACCTGCTGGCTGCTCGCCCGGATGGCGATCAGTGGGTGGTAGGACAGCTGAGGGAGGCGGCCGGGGTGGCTCTCCGCCGGGGGGCACCGAAAACGGCGATCCGCCTCCTCTCTCGCGCGCTGGCTGAGCCCCCGCTTTCCGATACTCGGACAGAGGTTTTGATTGAACTGGCCCAAGCCAAGGCGGCCGATGGTTCTGCCGAAGCGATTGATCATCTGACCGTGGCGGTCGAAACTCTTCAAGATCCTCGCCGCCGAGCTCAAGTTTATCAGGACTTGAGCCGACTACTGCTCACCCAAGGCAACCTGAGCGGGGCGGCGGAGGTGGCGAGGCGAGCGATAAACGAACTACCAGCAGCTGACCCGTTGGTCCGAGGGTTGTTGGCCGACTATCTCTCGGCCGCTGTTTTGTATGGTCCTCTGCGGGCTGATGCGGTCTCCCGCCTGCAACCGATTATCCGCTCGGCAGCGCTCGGACAGCTTCCTGAGGAGAGTACTCTCTCAGCGCTAGCCGCAGTTCAGGCTGCTTGTACTTGCGAACCCTCCGGCTTAGTGCGCTCACTAGTTGATGCTGCGCTTGTCAATGACCCGCTGGTTGATGGGAAGTCGCATGGAGGGGTTGGTTTGAGTGCAGTTGCAGTGGCTCTGCTCAAGGTGGATGAGCTGGAGTTGGCTGAGCAGGTGCTGGATCGAGCAATTGAGGTTTCTCAGCGACACGGCCGGATGATTGCTCTGGGTTTCGCCAGTACTTGGCGATCGCATGTTCATTACCATAGAGGCCGTTTAGTCGATGCTGTGACTGATGCTGAGCGGGCATTAGATCTGGCCCAGGATGGGTGGAAGTGGTATGTCAGCCGGGCCGCCCCAGCTTTGATTCAAGCGCATATTGAGCGAGGCGACTTAAACTCTGCTCGGGCGGTGCTGCAGCGGAAAGATAGGGCGAGCAGTGAAAACTTGACTCATGCTTTGCTTTTCGAGGCGCGGGGGCATTTGGCGTTAATGGAGGACGATCCGGCTGCCGCATTAGAAGAGTTCCAGGCGGCCCAAAGCCACCTGGAACGGTTCCAGGTCTTCCATCCCGGATACTGCGGTTGGCAGCGGGGTGCGGCGATAGCTAACGCCCGGCTTGGACGCGATCAGGAGGCTACCGCATTGGCCGAGTCAGCTCTAGCTCTGGCTCGCCGGTTGGGCATTCCGCGTCCGCTTGGCCAGGCTCTTTATACCGCCGGATTAGTGACTAGCGGCCAATCTGCGGTTGAGCTGCTGAGCGAAGCGGTGGCGGTGTTGGAGCATTCTGCGGCGGCTCTTCATCTTGCCCACGCCTTGGTCGAACTCGGTGCGGCGCTCCGTCGTTCAGGAAACCGGGTGGCGGCGCGTGAGCCTCTTCGGCGTGGTTTGGAGTTGGCTCAGCTCTTCACTGC
>JBOHUW010000094.1:0-6297 GCA_050734895.1 Candidatus Dormibacteraceae bacterium
GTTCTACCGGCGGCGCGGCGGACGGTGGTCTGCTGTGTCGATGGAGCTGTTGGGGAACGATCGCTGGCGGGGCGAGTTCAAGGTTGAGCAGCAGGGCTTTTACCACTACTGCATCGAGGGGTGGATTGACAACTTTGCTACCTGGGCCCGGCACCTCCGGAAGCGGATTGAGGCCGGCCAGGAGATCGAGGTGGAGTTGACGGTAGGGGCCGAGCTGCTCCGAGTGGCGGCGAGGCGGGCCAAAAATGCTGCTGCTGAGCGCCTAAAGAAGTACGCCGATCAACTCCAGGCCGGTGCTCAGGAGCTGGCTTTTGCGCCCCAGGTAGAGCGGCTCGTTGAGCGCTCTCGCGATCGTAGCCATGCGACCCGTTCCCTTCCGGAGCTGCGGGTAGCGGTCGATCGGGAGCGAGCTCGTTTCTCCACCTGGTATGAACTTTTTCCCCGCTCTTGGGGTAGTGATCCAGGACGGCATGGAACCTTCCAAGATCTGCAACAAAAGCTGCCCTATGTGGCCGAGATGGGTTTTGATGTGCTCTACCTGCCCCCGATCCATCCCATCGGCAGGGCCTACCGGAAGGGACCGAACAACTCGCAGTCTAGCTCTCCGGATGATTTGGGCAGCCCTTGGGCGATCGGGGGCGCCGAGGGTGGACATACCGAAATTCACCCCCAACTGGGGACGATGGAGGACTTCCGGGAGCTGCTTCAAGCGGCCCACGGGCACGGTATGGAGGTGGCCTTGGATATTGCTCTACAGGTCTCACCCGATCACCCTTGGGTCAGTCAACATCCACAGTGGTTTCGCCACCGCCCGGATGGCAGCATTCAATATGCTGAAAACCCACCCAAGAAGTATCAGGACATCTATCCTCTCGACTTCTCCACTCGGCAATGGCGCGGCCTCTACCGCGAAGTCCTTCGCGTTTTCGAGTTCTGGATCGAAGCGGGGGTGCGCATCTTCCGGGTGGATAATCCACACACCAAGCCCTTCGCCTTCTGGGAATGGCTGATCGACGGGCTGCGTCGCCGCCATCCGGACGTGATCCTGCTCGCCGAAGCCTTCACCTATCCCAAGGTGATGTCGCGTTTGGCCAAGCTCGGGTTCCAGCAGTCCTACACCTACTTCACCTGGCGGAGTACCTCCGCCGAGCTGCGAGAGTACTTGTCGGAGTTGACGAGCGGTCCACAGAGCGAATTCATGCGGCCCAACCTCTGGGTCAACACTCCGGATATCCTCAGCCCGCTGCTCCAGGATGGAGGACGTTCGGCCTCTGCGCTGCGCTATGTGCTTGCGGCCACTCTGGGAGCCAGCTGTGGGATTTATGGGCCCGGTTTTGAGTTGGGCGAGGTTACCCCTCTAGTCCCGGGTAAGGAGGAGTACCTGGATTCCGAGAAGTACCAGCTGCGCTGGTGGGATCTCGATCAGCCGGACAGCCTGCGGCCGTTGATTACTCGCGTCAACCAGATTCGCCGTCAACACCCCGCCCTGCAGCAGAATCGCACCCTCCGCTTCTTGCCGACCGACCAGGATCACTTTCTAGCCTACGCTAAAACCGCGGCTGACGGATCAGATCTGATCGTTACCGTAGTCAACCTAGATCCCCATCATCGACAGGCGGGTTGGGTGGGAGTTCCGCTCCAGATCGAATCCGGTAGCTACCCAGTAAACGATCTTCTAAATGACGTTAGCTACACTTGGCAGGCAGAGAGTTGGAACTATGTCGAACTCGACCCGGCCCAAACCCCAGCCCACATTCTTAGTATCCCCCTGCCCTTGCAAAATGCCCACAACCACGGATAATGAGGGATAAATAACTAATGATCACCACTTCAAGGCTGAGTTCAGAAGACATCTATCTCTTCCATGAGGGCCGCCAGTTTCGGCTCTATCGCCATCTGGGTGCGCATTTGGAGGCTGATGGGGCATGGTTTGGGGTGTGGGCCCCGAATGCCGAGCGGGTTGAGGTAGTCGGTGATTTCAACTGGTGGCAGCCGGAGGAGGGCCGGCTGGAGAGGCTCGACGCTAGTGGCATTTGGCAGGGGTGGGTCTCAGGGGCAAGAGCTGGTCAGTACTACAAGTATCGGATTACCACAGCTGATGGTCAGCTGCTCGAGAAGGCCGATCCGATGGCTTTAGCGAGTGAGATTCTTCCCGGAACTGCTTCAGTTTTGACTGATTTGAACTACCAGTGGGGTGATGAGCAGTGGATGGCAAATCGCGCTTCACATAACGCCCTCAACGCCCCGTGGTCAATTTATGAGCTGCACCTGGGTTCCTGGCAGGGCCCCAATCTCGGCTACTCCGAGTTGGCCGAGCGAATCAGCCGCCATGTCGAGGAGTTGGGCTTCACCCACGTCGAGCTGATGCCGATTATGGAGCACCCCTTCTACGGTTCCTGGGGATATCAGGTTAGCGGTTACTTCGCTCCGACCAGCCGTTATGGAACTCCCCAGCAGCTGATGGAGCTGATCGATCATCTCCACCAGCGAGGTATAGGGGTGATTTTGGATTGGGTGCCGGCTCACTTTCCGGCCGACCAGCACAGCCTGGCTGGCTTTGACGGGACGGCGATTTATGAACATCCTGACCCTCAGCGGGGTTTTCATCCCGACTGGAAGAGCTGTATTTTTGATTACGGTCGTCCCGAAGTACGTAGCTTCCTCACCTCCAGCGCCCTCTTCTGGCTCGATCACTACCACGTCGACGCCCTGCGGGTAGATGGGGTAGCCTCGATGCTCTACCGTGACTACTCCCGGAACGCAGGAGAGTGGGAGCCCAATCATTGCGGGGGGCGAGAGAATTTGGAGGCGGTGGATTTTCTCCGCCAGCTCAATACCGCCATCTACCAGGAATACCCTGACGTGCAGAGCATCGCCGAGGAGTCGACCGCCTGGCCGATGGTCTCCCGACCGGTGGAGAGTGGAGGCTTGGGCTTCGGTCTGAAGTGGGATATGGGGTGGATGCACGATACCCTGGCCTACTTCGAGCAGGATCCGGTGCATCGCCGCTATCACCACGATCAACTCACCTTCCGCTCGGTCTACGCTCACACCGAAAACTTCGTCTTGCCCCTCTCGCACGATGAGGTGGTGCATGGTAAGGGCTCGCTCTTAAGTAAAATGCCCGGCGATCGCTGGCAGCAGCTGGCCAACCTCCGCCTGTTGTTCGCCTATATGTACGCCATGCCGGGCAAAAAGCTGCTCTTCATGGGAGCTGAAGTAGGACAGGAAAATGAGTGGGATCATCACGGTTCGGTGGAGTGGTGGCTGAACGAGTCAATTGGGCATGCCGGAATGGGGGGGTGGCTGGCTGATTTGAACCGCCTCTATCGCGCCGAGCCGGCGCTCTATCGGCAGGATTTCGAGCCCGATGGCTTCCGGTGGGTGGTGTCCGACGACGCCGACCAATCGGTGCTCTCTTTTCTCCGCTTGGGCGAGGGACGACAGCTGCTGGCGGTCTTCAACTTCACTCCGGTGCCGCGTTCCAACTACCGGCTGGGGGTGCCAGAGGGTGGTGAATGGGGTGAGCTGCTGAACAGCGATGCCGAAATTTACGGCGGCAGTGGGATGGGCAATTTGGGGGCCGTTTGGGCAGGGGATGAACCGTGCCACGGCTTTTCACACTCACTCGAGCTCACGCTGCCACCGTTGGGGGCGCTCTTCTTCCGAACAGCGATGTAAAGACAGGGAAAGCATGTATAATGCAGTCATGCTTGCTTTGCAAATTCGAAATGTTCCCGAATCGGTGCGGGATGTATTGGCCGAACGAGCCCGGGCGCAGGGGCGTTCCTTGCAGTCATTCTTGCTCCAATTAATCAAAACCGAAGCGGAACCTCCCAATAGAAACTTAGAAATTTTGCGGCGTATATCTCATTCTGGAGGAGGTCTCACGGAGCCGTGGTCCTCGGTTTCTGCCTTACAGGAGGCGAGGGAGGAGAGGGATATGCAGCTGACCCGGCATGAATCTGCTTCATGATTGTGGTCGATGCCTCAATTTTTGCCGATTCCCTGGTTGACGATACATCGGTTGGCGATGCCGTTCGTGGGGTTATTTCGAGGGATCAGAATTGGGCTGCTCCAACCCATGTTAGGGTCGAGGTGGCATCGGTCATCCGCAAGAGCGTGCTAGCCGGAAAGGTAAGTTCTGTTCGAGGACAGAAGGCCATATTCGCTTTGATGGGGATGACCATCAAGGAGGTTGACAGCACACCGCTTCTACCTCGAATCTGGGAATTGAAAGATAATTTAACCATCTACGATGCCGTTTATGTGGCGATCGCCGAATTGCTTGGCTGCTCGCTAATAACTTCCGATGCCCGACTCTCCCGAGCTCCCGGTCTGCGCTGCCCAATTCACCTCTGTCAGGGATGAACTGACATTGCCGGAAATTGGTAGAGAGGAGGAGATGCATTACTTTTAAACACTGTAGATATCGGATGGGGTGATCAAGTGCAGCTGAGGGTCATTCGACTCATAAGCATGTAATCGCTCGGTGAAGCCGCTCCGCGAGAAGAGGTAGCGTTGCTCATCTCCGGTGTGCCCAGGGAGATGGGCGGTTAGGCGATCCAGTAGATTGAGCTCATCAAAATTCACCGGAGCAGCGGTCCACTTACACATTCCAACCACTCGCGGCCTCCGGTCCGAGTCCACCCCGACGACGTCAAGCTCCCTCTCCTCAGTTTTCATCCCCTCTCCGCTTGGAACTTGCCCCCACCACCGGCCAACTGCCATTACTCCCTCTAATCGACCGAGGTAATCCTGGCAGATATTTTCCCAGGCCAGGGAGGCGTGATGATCAAGTTGGGGCAGAACAGCTCGATCGAGAAAGGCCGCGGCTGAATTGTTGGTCAGTAGCTGGGACCTCGCCGGTTCGACGAAGCGGTAGTGAAAGCGGAGAAAGTGATCGCTGATCGTATAGATGGTTTTCTTGCTTCGAGGCGACTCGGTTACCGGTCGGAGCCGCTCTACCAAGCCTAGTCGTTCGAGCGAGTCGAGCAGTTTGGTCACGTGACCTGGATTGAGTTGAGTGCGATTGCTGATCTTATGGTTGCGATTATGGCCTTGGGCAATCGAGCGAAGAACTGCGATGTGGGGTGTTGGATCGACGATTGATTGGCGAAGCATAAATTCTGCTTCATCGTGGAGTAGCCCGGTGCGCTCGAAGATCTCGGTCAGGAGATGATGCTTGAGAGGCCGCTTATCTGAAAAGCGTTCCAGGTAGTAAGGGATGCCGCCGCAGATCGAGTAAGCTCGGACTTTATCTTCAGGCGAATAAGAGGGATGGAAGAGAGCCGCTTCCCGTGCCGAGAATGGGGTTAGCTTGAGCTGGCCGGTTCGACGGCCGTAGAGCTGGCCCGAGAGAATTTGATCCTCGAAGAAGGAGATCTCACTGCCCGCGAGTACCAGCATCAACGGTAGGTGCCGGCCCGTTGTCCTCCACCATCGGCTGAGCAATGTTTCGAGTTCTGGAGATTGAGCGGCGAGGAGCTGGAACTCATCAAGCACTACCAAGGTGCGCTGGTTTCCCACAAACTGAGCCAAGGCGGCCAGCGCTGCCTCCCAACTGGTTAAAGGCTGGTCTCTCAGCAGTTGACTGTCGCTGGCCTGAGCCAAATTGGCGGTAAAATCGCGCAATTGATCGAGCTTGACGGTATTAGTAGCCTCGAAATAGAGCGAGCGAGCATTTGAGGCGAGGTGGGCGAGTAACTCGGTTTTACCAATTCGCCGACGGCCGTAGACAACCAGAAACTCCGCCTCATTTCGATTTAACCTCTCTCGGAGCAGAGCTAGTTCGGTGGCTCGGTTCAAGAATTTCACGAATAATGATCCGTAAAAGGATTATCTGGTTGCGGCAAATCCATTACAGGATAATTGTAGGCGAATACGGAAGGGGTTGCGGAAGGAATGAGTGAATGTACAATGCAATCATTCTTGCTCCAATTGATCAAAACTGAAGCGCCACAGCCTAACAAAAATCTGGAAATTTTGCGGCGTATATCTCATTGTGGCGGTGGTATCAAAGAGCCGTGGTCCTCGGTCACTGCCCTGCAGGAGGCGAGGGAAGAGAGAGATGTGCAGCTTACTCGACATAAATCTTCTCCATGATTGTGGTCGATGCCTCAACTTTGGCCGATTCTCTGGTTGATGAGACCTCGGTTGGCGATGCTGCCCGTGGGGTCATCTCGATGGATCAAAATTGGGCTGCTCGCTAATCACTTCTGATGCCCGGCGCTCCCGAGCTCCCGGTCTGCGCTGCCCAATTCACCTCTGTCAGGGATGAACTGACATCCCCAACAG
>JBOHUW010000095.1:0-6290 GCA_050734895.1 Candidatus Dormibacteraceae bacterium
CAATTGCCCACTACACCACCCGCGATCGCAACATGCTGGCCATCCAATCCGAGCTGATCAGCGCCCACGCGCTGGGGATTCGTAACATCCTCTGCCTGCGCGGCGACGCCCCCCGCATCGGCGACTACCCCAACGCTACCGCGGTGTGGGATGTAACCTCGGTCGGGCTGATAACCATCCTGGCCAACCTGAACCGCGGCCTTGATGCCAACGGCAGTCCTATCGGAGAGTGCGCCGATTTCTGCATCGGCGCCGCCTTCAATCCCCACGCCGAGAATATGCGTCGGGAGCGCACCCTTCTCCAACGCAAGCTGGAGGCCGGGGCCCACTTTGTGGTCACCAACCCGCTCTTCGAACTGACGGCGATGGAGCGCTGCTTAGAGGCACTGGCTGATATCAAGCTGCCGGTGCTGGTCGGAGTAATGCCTCTGATCTCCGCCCGGCAAGCCAACTACCTCCACCACGAGGTGCCCGGCATGACTATTCCGGAGAGGATACGCCGGCAGATCGAATCAGCTGGAGAGGATGCCGATAAGATCGGCCTGGAGCTGGCCCTGGAGCTGTTGGCCGCAGGGCGGGGAATAGTGCGAGGGGCATACATCGTCCCCGGCGGGGAGCGCTACGACATCGCCATCAAGCTGATTGGAGCGGCCCGGGGGTTGCTCTCTCCCACGCTTCACTCCTGAGTGGCAATTGTTTAGGCCGCCTCTTCGATCGCCGGCTCGCTCGTGTCCGTAGCCTCCGACTTGAGCACAGTGGCAGCGATCACGATGGCAGTTACGACCAGGCCAGCAGAGATGCTAAAGGCCAGGTGGTAGCCGCCGGTCAGAGCTGAAGCGGTACTCTGTCCGCCAGCTAGCAAAAAAGCCGTGCGCGAGGTGGATAGGGTGGCCAGAACGGCCAATCCGAGCGCGCCGCCAATCTGCTGCGTCGTGTTGACCAGTCCGGAGACGAGCCCGGAATCATGTGACGTGGCGCCCGACATGCCCAGCATCATCAGCGCCGGAAATGACACCCCAACTCCTACCCCGATCAGCAACGTCGAGGGGAGAATGTCAATGAGGTATCCGGCATTCAGTGGCACGCGAGCAAATAGCGCAAGGCCAAGCGCCATCAGCGTCAAGCCGGTCAGCAGCACAGTACGAGCCCCGAAGCGGCCATTCAAACGGGCGGAGATATCTACCGAAAAGAAACCGATTGCAATCGCCGCCGGCAGAAAGGCGAGTCCAATCTGCATTGGATCGTAGCCAAGCACTCGTTGCAGGTAGAGCGCACCGAGGAAGAACAATCCGAACATACCGGCCACCATCAAAATTTGGATCAGATTGGCTCCCACGACGTTACGCGACCTGAAGATGCGCAAGGGCAGAAGCGGATTGGCGGCGGTGGCCTGACGAACAAAGAATCCGACTAACAGCATGATAGCCAAGCTGCCCAAACTAAGCGTACGCACCGAGCCCCAACCGTAGTCTGTCGTTCCCACGATCGTGTAAACCCCAAGCATCAACGCCGTGGTGACCAGGAAGCCACCCACCACATCAGCCCCCTCGCCCAGCCCGATCCCACGATCCGGTTCGACCAGGCGCAGGGCCAAAACCGCCGCTATGATCCCGATCGGGAGGTTGATGAAGAAGATCCAGTGCCAGTTGACCGCCTGGGTCAGGATCCCTCCGGCAAGCAGACCAATCGAGCCCCCCGCAGCGGCGACGAAGCTAAAGATGCCGATCGCTTTCGCCTGCTCCCGCAGCTCGGGAAACATGGTCACGATCACGCCCAGAATCACGGTAGAGGTCATGGCCCCGCCAACGCCCTGGATGAGCCGGGCAATGATTAGCATCGCCTGACTGCTAGCCACCCCACAGAGGAGCGAAGCCAGCGTGAACACGGTCAGGCCAATCAGGAAGATCCGCTTACGGCCAATCAGATCACCCAGCCGGCCGGCCAGGAGCAGGAGGCCACCAAAGGGGATCAGATAGACGTTTACCACCCACGCCAGACTCGACTGCGAAAAGCCGAGGTCGCGCTGAATAGAAGGCAGGGCTACATTAACAACTGTTGCATCGAGAACAATCATCAGCATCCCGGTGCAGAGCACGATCAGCGCTAGCCAACGCGAAGTTACCGTGTGTTCTTTCATCACCAGTAGGAAGTAACTCCTACGATTGCTGATTTATTTCGATCCATCTCCCGGCAAGATAGGACTTAAACTAACCGCCGCCTCGGGAGTGAGGACCTGGAAGCTGAAGCTCTGCTCGATGTAAAGGTGAACCGATCGGGCATCGTGGTAGCTGTAGCCAACCGAGAGATCCTGCCCCGATTCGAGGCTAAAATCGCCCCCACGTAGGCTCATCACGATCCCTCCTCGCACCCCCAAGGCCCAAACCACTGAGCCCTCCAGAATCCGTTGGAGGTGGCGCAAGAGGGGATAGCCGCTCTGCTCGGCTTGGGCAACTCGGACATACTCCTCGGGGCCAAGCGCCATTCCGTAGGGCCCACTGATTCCGCTGGATAGGAGAAGCCCTACCGCCTGCGAGATCCGCTCGAGATAGTCCTCTTCCTCAGTTAGCTCCAGCCGAGGATGGGGCGAGAGTTCGGTTATGCCCTGAATTCCCGCCTCCGGCCAACCGTGAAAGACAGCTCGGTTCTCAGCTATCACCATCTCTCGAGCCGCTCGGTCCAATTCATCGAGGTCGATGTCCACCGCCCCACGGGCAACATCGCTCAGCTCTTCCCGACCGACTTTGAAGTTCGCCCGCACCTCGACCAGCGGCAGTACACATCGCCGCCGAGCTTCCAGATTGGACCCATTACCTCCCTTGATCACTTCCGTACGGCCCAGGTTGGTGGCGGAAAATTCCCACCCCTGCGGGCCCTGAAAGTCAATTAGACGACGAGCCGCCAAGCCCGGCGTCAAACGCTCGGCCGCCTCCTGGTCGAGCAGCTTCCACCCGACCCGGGTAATCGGTGCGTGAGAACGTAGTAGATGACTCATTTAGCTGTCTCCTCGAAGGCTGCCGATGGCTAGAGATCCAGGAGCGTTTTCTTCCCCCTCCTCGATCAGGCCATCTGATCCCTCAGCCGCGCCATCTTCTGCCTGATCGCCGTTTTCAACGATATCCCCCGGTTGGAAGAGAATTCCCTCAGCGATCTGCCGCCACTTGGGTCGGCGGCGGAGTAAAAACTCCAGGTCCATGCTGAAATGCTTGAATTCCTCGGTCATGGCATTCTCCATGATCGCCTTGGCCTCAGGGTCACTCTCAACCGACAGCCGCTGATCGTACCAACTGATCGCCTCCGCCTCCTCGGTCAGCGAGGCACAAAGGCGGGCGAAAGTCCTTGTCTCGGCGGAGAGCTCCGCGGGCGGCTCATGATATTGATCAAACCCCATCGGCATCTTCTCCTACATTTCGATTATCAATAAAAAGGATAGCAAATTACAGGCCAAGCATACATTACTGACTAGCGCTCTCCTCCAAAAGCTTGTCGATTTGCTCGATTAGCCTAGGGAGGTCACGATTGACAGTCTCCACCAACACCTCAATGTCCATACGGTCATAGCCATGAACCAAGCGATGGCGCATTCCAACAATCTGCAGCCATGGAATTGACGGATATTCAGCCCAAAGGCTGCGCGGGATTCGATAACCCGCCACCTCAGCCACCAGTTCAACCCGTTTGGCAATCGCATCAATGGCAAATTGGTCTTCATGCCATTTGGAATGACCCTGCGCGTAGCCGACTGCCACCTGGGCATGGCTATGCATCTGGCGTAATCCTTCGACGGCGATTTCGTTCATAGAAGGCGGATCGCTTCAGCCGAAACTCGTTTCCGAAAGTCCGAATTCAGACTCTCCTCCCGGACCAAATCGATGTCGCGATCGAGCAAATCTCCGAGTCGATTCTCCAGCTCCACCATCGAGCCCAGGGTGGGTTTCATATCAGGGTGAAATTGGACCATGATGTCAATGTCACTATCTGGGCGGAAATCGCTGCGGACCGAAGATCCGAAGAGATGCAGCGATTTTATGCCCTGCCCTTTGGCGAGATGAATTAGTCGACGATCCGGGAAAGATCTTAGTGATGGATGGAAGTGGTGTAAAGGATGGCCTCGAGTCAATCCATGTTGACGACGATCGGGGAAAGACCGATCTAAGTCGCCATACAAAATCTTTGCCTGTTGCATCTCTTCCCGGAGTTCGGGATGGGGCAATAGCTCACGACGGAGATCACGATGATCCATTATCCGCAGCTTTTGATCGCAGCAATTCGCCAGCTCCTCCAGAAAGGCCGCCGCCTTCGAAATCAAATAGGCCGGCTGGCGGGAGGAGAGCACGCCGGTTAGCCGGCCTTCGGCTTCGGCCATGAACTCGATCGCCGGATTGGCCCTCCCGGCGATAGCCGCGGTTGTCTCGAGCAGCTCAGTTAGGAATGCTAAGAAGATCAGGTGAGAAATCATCTTCCCCTGGTCCAGTTGATAGACGGGAGGATCTTCATAACGTTGGGCAATACCATCGTCTACCAAAATCGACAACGCCTTTTGTGCCGCGCTGGGAGAGGACTTGATGGCAACGCCAAGCTGGGCCAGCGAGAGTTTGCCTCCTGCAGAAAGAGCCACAATCTCTTTTAGTGCCAGCTTCGATGAAAAGATCCTCACGGCTTCAATATACGCTGATAGCGTATAAAAATTCAAGGGATAGGCTTGCCTCGCCCGATTAAATAAGTCCCAACCACTAGTAAGTCTTGGCGAAGGCCACCCGATGCATCGCCTCTCGGCCGCAGACCAAACATTGGCCGTCGGCTTTAACCGCCGGATCGAAGTTACAAGTTTTGGCCCCCCCGGTGGCGTCTTTCACTTGTTGCTCGCACTCGGCCTCTCCACACCAAGGAGCATGGACGAAGCCCGACTGCCCCCGGAAGTGCTCGACTATCTCGGCCAGCGTCGAGACCTCGAAGGTCTGTGAATCAAGAAAGTCCCGGGCCCTCTCGAAGAGTGCCTGCTGAAAGCTGGTCAACTCCTCCCTTAGCTTTCGGCCGAGACCGGGCACCTGCAGGGGACGCTTGCGACGCTCCAAGCGATCGACTAGGATCACCTGCTGAGCGGCAGCGTCGCGGGGTCCAACCTCCAGCCGCAGCGGCACGCCCTTCAGCTCCCAGCGGTTGAACTTCTCGCCTGGGCGATCATCGCTCCAATCCACCCGCACCCGAATCCCCTCCGCTTTGATCTGCTCCAACCAGCCGTCAATGAAGCCCTCTACTGCCTCGCGGCTCGACTGATCACGGAAGATGGGAACTACCACCACCTGCACCGGGGCGACCCGGGGCGGCAAAATCAATCCGGCATCGTCGCCGTGGGCCATGATCAGGCCTCCGATCAGACGGGTCGAGGCTCCCCAGGAGGTACCGTAGCAGTACTCCCGCTGGTTCTCTCGGTTGGTAAAGGCGATGTCGTAGGCCCGACTGAAATTTTGTCCCAAGTAGTGGGAAGTTCCCGCCTGGAGAGCCAGGCCGTCGCGCATCAATGCCTCGATCGAGGTCGTGTAGTCGGCTCCGGGGAAGGTTTCATTCTGACTCTTCCGCCCCATGCGCACCGGGATGGCCAACCACTCCTCGGCCAGCACCCGATAGTACTCCAGTATCCGTGCCACCTCCTCCTCGGCCTCGGCAGCGGTGGCATGGAAGGTGTGTCCCTCCTGCCAAAGGAATTCCGTAGTCCGCAGGAAGAGACGCGTGCGCATCTCCCAACGGAGCACGTTGCACCACTGGTTGGTCAGCTGAGGCAGATCGCGGTGGGAGTGGATGTAGCGCCGAATTAAGGTTCCGATAATCGTTTCGCTGCTCGGCCGAATCGCCAGCGGCTCCTCCAATTCGGAGCTGCCGCCGCGAGTAACCCACGCCACCTCCGGAGTGAAGCCGGCCATATGCTCCGCCTCCTTAACCAGCAGCTCTTCGGGGATGAGTAGCGGGAAGTACCAATTCTCGTGCCCGCTGGATTTGATCATCCCGTCCAGCGCCTGCTGAATCGCCTCCCAAATAGCGTAACCGTAGGGGCGGATGACCATGCAGCCGCGCACCGGGGTGTAGTCGGCCAGCTCCGCCTTGCGCACCACATCGGTGTACCAGCGGTCGAAGTCGGTGGACATCGGGGTTATTTCTTTGACGTATTCGGTCTGGTTAATCGCCATGTACACTCTCCACTTTAACGCCCTCATCAATCGGGCTGAAGAGCTGCCTCAGCCAATTGATCTCCTGCCATTTAGAGATTTTGGTTGGAGCCTCTATCTCTCTCGAGA
>JBOHUW010000096.1:0-6283 GCA_050734895.1 Candidatus Dormibacteraceae bacterium
GTGTTGTGGGGCTTGGAGATCCCCTCCATGCTCAGCTGGCTGGCAGCCTTTAACCCGGCGGCACAGGTTACCGGGTTAGACGCCACTGCTCCGGCTGATCGGCCCAATCCGTTGCTGGTTCACCTCTCCTTCGACACCATGGTGGGATTTGGCCTGCTGCTCGGGCTGGTGGCGATAATTTTCTGGGGGCTGACCCTCTGGCAGAAGCGAACGCCTCGACATCGTCTTCTGCTCTGGGGGATTCTCCTCTCCGGTCCGGCTTCAGTCCTGGCCTTGGAGGCGGGCTGGCTGGTCACCGAATTTGGTCGTCAGCCATGGGTGGTGAGTGGTATTCTACGCACCGCCACCTCAGCTACTACCGCCCCGGCCCTTGGTCCGACCTTCGGCCTCTTCTTGGTTATTTATCTGATCTTGGCCGTTACCACGGTTCAGCTCCTCCTCCGCCTGGCTCATTCGAGGCGAGCGAGATGAACCAGGCCACGGTTATTGTTGCTATTCTCTGGCTCAGCCTGACGGCCTATGCGGTGCTGGCCGGGGCTGATTTTGGCGGTGGCGTGTGGGATATGTTGGCCGGCGGTCCCCGGGCGGAGGAGCAGCGCCGAGCGGTAGAGAACGCTATTGGGCCAGTGTGGGAGGCTAACCATGTCTGGCTTATTTTTCTGGTGGTGGGGCTTTTCACCGCCTTCCCGATCGCCTTCGCCACCCTCTCGGTAACCCTCTACTTACCCTTCACCGTTGCCCTGGTGGGGATCGTTCTACGCGGTGCTGGCTTCGCCTTTCATACCCACCTCGATTCCGCTCGGCAATCGATGAGCAGCTGGCGCATCGTATTTCGATTTGCCAGCCTGCTCACCCCAGCCATGTTGGGGGTGGCGGCGGCGGCAGTTGCCTCCGGCCGACTCCAAGTATCAAGCAGCGGCGGTTTCACCATCGCTTGGATCAGCTTCTTCGGGCTAGACATGGCCCTTCTGGCGGTTGCCCTCTGCGCCTACTTGGCCGCTACCTACCTGATGGTCGAAACCGCCGCCGATCCACCTCTTCAAGCGGATTTTCGTCGACGGGCGATGCTGGCCGGGGTGGTATCTGGCGGGCTTGCCCTAATCGGCCTGGGCCTAGCCTGGTTTGATGCCCGATGGCTCTTCAAGGGGCTTTTCGGAGCGGCTCTCCCCCTCCTGATCCTGGCTCTGATCAACGGTCCTCTCGCTCTATGGGCAGTAATCCGCGCCGAGCCATCGATCGCCCGTCTAGCCGTCGCCGGCGAGGTTGTCCTGGTGCTTTGGACTTGGGGCGTTGCCCAGTGGCCTTACCTGGTGCCGCCAGATCTGACCATCCAGGGCAGCGCCAGTTCAGCAAATACCCTCGACCTCTTTTTGGTCACGGTGGTCCTGGGGATGGCTCTCCTTCTCCCCTCGCTCTACCTCCTCTTCCGAATCTTTAAGCGCGATGCCGTTCCTTGATGGAGGTGGGAGGAGCGCTGATTAGCGCGCCCTGCTCAAGGTCGCTCCCGCCCTCTTACCAGAGCTCTTCTTTCTTGTGGAGAGCGGCTGCCCCGATTACTCCGATTCCAGCCAGCACCATGAGCAATCCAATGATTGCCGGCCAGATGGGAGCTCCTCCGGTATTAGCCAGGGAACCACCATTTGGTGATGCTGGAGTGGCCGGAGTCGGTGGTGTGGGGAGGGTTGGTGTAGTCGTCGCGGGTGCTGGTGGATCTGCTGGCGTGGCCGCCGGAGCTGGCGTGGCCGCCGGAGCTGGTGTGGCTGCCGGAGCTGGTGTGGCTGCCGGAGCTGGTGTGGCTGCCGGAGCTGGTGTGGCTACCGCACCTGGCGTGGCTACCGCACCTGGCGTGGCTACCGCACCTGGCGCACCCGCCGGCGTTGGCTCTGCGTCTTTGGGATTTCTCGGTTTCTTTGGGCTTGTCGAAGGATTAGCAGGGGAAGATGGCGTCGTCGGCTCGCTACCGGGGATTGCTGGTGTAGAGGCTGGTGTCGTCTGGTCGGATGCGGGGGTGGTTGGCGAGTTGGATGGATTGTTAGGCGCAGTTCCCGTGTTGGCCACCGCCGAACAGCTCACATCAGCGAAGGAGCGGCTGCTGGCCTGGTTGTTGCTCTGGAGGTTCTGGATAACCCACTGTCCGGTTGCTGTGTCGCACGTCGGGGCCAAATTCAAACCTGGGCCTGGATTGATGTTTGCAGCCGGATCGACAACCGGTGTGGCTGGATCGGTGGCAGCAGGGTCAGACGGCTGAGCAATGACCGCCCCGGGCTGGGTCTGGTCGGGCGTGGTGCCAGCAACTCCTGTGATGGCAGGCTGCTGAGGGGCTGCGATAGTAGGTGGAGCGGCAACCACTCCTGGGTCAGGGACCGCTCCGATGGTGGGAGTAGTGGGTGGCGTGGTCAATCCGACCGTGCCTGTTGGGTCCTGAGTGGGAGCGAGAGGGGCTGTGGCGCCAACCGCGGCTGGTGCCTGGCCCCCCGCAATAGTTGTGGTTGGTGGGGAAGTAAGAGGGGCTGTGGCACCAACCGCGGTTGGGCCTTGGCCCGTGCCAATGGTAGTAAGAGGGGCTGTGGCACTAGGAATAGTTGTCGTTGGAGCGATTCCAGCCACCGCATTCGGATCAACCGCTTGATTGACTCCGGCAAGTGTCGGAGCGGCTCCCTCTCCAACAGTACTTCCAGTCTGATCCACAGTAGCGGGCACCTGATCGAGGGGCGAAAGTTCATCCGCCGCCAACCGGTTCAAGGCAGGACGGCCTGCCTCCGAGGGAACGTAGAGGAAATTCAGGTTGCTGAGGGCGTAAGCCGGCCGCCATCTTGCATCCAGGCCCTGAACACTTCGCGCATCGCTCGGCGATTCAACCGCTCCGGTGAACTCGGGAGCTCCACCGCTAGCGGCGCAGCGAGGCCCCGCCCGCGTGAGCGGGACAGATTGATTCTGTCCCGCTGCGAGGCGGGAGAACCAGAGGCTGTGCTGCTCAACCTTATTTCCGCTTCCGACCAGCGCACAGACGGCTGATTCAAAAGGGGTGAGACCGGAGTTGGGGGAGGTGGGGCTAGAGCTGTGAAATCCGGTCATGAGCTGGCTGTGGCTGCCGGAAATCCCGTTGTACCAGCCGGAGAGAAAGGCCTGACTCTGAGGCGCGTTAGGACAGCCCCGCCCCCTCTCTTCCAGGAAGAGGGCCACCGGGCGCTTGGCCGGGTCCGCAAAGTAGGAGAATCGACTTATTGCTGCCTGGGCCTGATCACTCCCCGCCTGCTCGCTATCGGTGCTCGTCGTCGAGCACCAAGTCAACAAGAGGTTGACATTATTTCGCAGTGCCACCTGATTCTCGTTGGATTTCTGGTTCAACTGGTCCAGCCGACGAACCCAGAAGTCCGGCTTCCCACTGGTCATCTCCACCGCCATTAGGTTGGCCTGGGTCAGCTGAGCGCTGCCCGCATCAACCCCGCGATAAAGGCGGTTCTGAGTGGTGCCTGGAGCTGCGGCGCGAACCGTCACTGCACCTGCTGCGCACAATAAAAAGACCCCTGTCAGAAGGGTGACTATTCCTAACCACGCCCCACAGCGGGCGGGCCAAACCCTAACCCTCATTATTCCTCTCCTCCGTATCCTCAACCTTACCAAGGTTGCCGTTACACCTGTAACGGTGGGTTCAGTCGATTGGGAACGCTGATGGGAAAATTACATCGCAGCCGGCCCAGTCAGCTCAATCAGCTGATCGTGAGGGGCTTGCAGATGCTGCTCCGCCCACTTGGCAATCTCAACCTCCTGACTAAAGAATAACACCTGATGGGCCGGAGTGAACTGTTGAATTAATTCCAGGATGGCCCGGGTGCGGCCCTGGTCGCTGTGGACGGTTATTTCGTCGAGGAGGAGGGGTGCGGACTCTCCCTCTCGAGTTAGGTGCTCGACCAGCGCTAAACGGAGTAGAAGGTAGATCTGCTCTCGCGTTCCATGAGAGAGGAGGGTGGCCTTCCGCCACTGTCGAGATCGGCCGCAGACTCTTACCTCCAGCGACTCTGGATCGACTATCGCATCGGTGTAGCGGCCGCCGGTCACCTTGGGTAGCCAGCTCTTAAGGGTATGGGCCAACCGAGGAGCGATGTCCCGATGGACGGAATCCTGCGCTTGCTCCAGAAATTCGCGGCTGAGCTGAAGGGTTTGTTCCAGCTGCAGAATTCGTTGCAGCTCAGCCTGGCTGCGTTCCCACTCCTCCTCGGCCAGGGGAACACTGGCAATTCGCTGGGCCAGGCTGCTGGCAGCTCCCTGCGCCTGATCGGCCTGCCGCCGCAGTTGCGCCAACTCGATCTCCAACGTAGAGAGCTGCGCAGGAGAGGGTTCCCCAGCTCCGATATCGGTTGGTTTAGTAGCCTTCGGAATCTGTCTGTGCAGTTGACGGCGAAGCTCATCCAGAGCCAGCTGACGAGCGCTGTGGCTTTCAGCCATCAACTGCTCCATGCGCTGGCGCTGCTGCCATTGCCGGTTGCGGTTCTCGCGCCGAATCGCCTTCTCTCGTTTGGCCTGGCGAAGCAGAAATAGGCCGGCCAGAGAGAGCAGCCCGGCCAGCCCACTGGAGGTTACGCTGATTGCCGGGTGCCCGGTGAAGGCCGACCAGAGCGCGGCCAGAGCAAGCATTCCGGCCCCGGTTAGGGCGGCCAGGGGGAGCGCTGGGGAAGGACTTGGGACTTCGGCCGCCTCATCGTCGATAGGTGCGGGCGGGGCGATGTCACCCCCGGTGAGTGACCGTTCGGCCTCCGCCAGCCGCTCTTGTTGTTGCTCAAAGGAGTACCAAGCCTGCCGGTTACGTTGCTCCTCTAATTCTGCCTCTAGTTTCGCTGTCCGCTCGGTCAGCCGTTCGCTCTCAACCACCAGCTCCAGGTATTGCTGATGTTCGTTCCGGGCGCGTTCCAGCTCCAGGCCGCAACGCTCTACCTGAGCTCGGGCTGCTCCCAGGGGGCGAGTGCTGCTGAGCCGATCGGGCCCAACCGATTGACGCCGGGCTTCGTCGATTAACGCTATCGCCGCGGCTGCGCTCTCTGCACTGCCCCCGGTGGCCGCGGCTCGCTGGAGATGCTCGGTCAGCAGCTGAGGTTGATTGACCACAGCCAATATCTCGGCCTGGCGGATGCAGGCGGTGGCCATAAAGAGGCGGCGATCCAAACCCAGCCAGCGGGCGCCGTCGGCCATTCCCTCATCGATGATCTCCGAGCTGAGATCATGCCCCAAAGTTAAATCCAGGGCTTGGCCGCTGATCCGGGCCAGCAGGTCCTGGTGGAGTTCGATTCGACGTTTATCGGCCAGTTGGAGGATGGTCGATAAACGCCATAGTTCGCCCTCCCACGGTCGGTACTGCTCCTCGAACTCCTTCCCCTCCCGACTCTGGCCGCGGCCCCGGCGTAACCCGCAGAGGGCGGCATAGGCGGCCGCATGACAGCTCGATTTGCCGGCCTCGTTGGGGCCGTAGATCACGTTCAGGCCGGGGGTGAGGGTGAGTTGGAAATCAGTGAAGGGGCCGAAGCTGATCAAATTGAGAGATTCAAAAAACATCGGTAAGATCCTTGCGCCCGGCCAGGGCACGCAGTCCGGTAGTCAGCACCCGTTGCCTGGTTTCCTCGCTCAGCTCAGCCGCCTGCACCGCGCGCACGAAGTGGCCTCGCACGGTGGGCTCGCTTGCCAGCTGTTCCAAATCGTAGGCGGTGCTGAAGCGAAGCCGGGGGAGCACCATGTCCATCCAGGGGGCGGCGTCAGCCAGATCAGAGGGGGCGAAATCCACCTCCACCGGGAGCTCCCCCTGCAGAGTCACTCGGGCAACTCCCGAGCGGCCTTGCAGTTGACTCTGAACTAGCTCGCGGAGATCCTGCCCGCTCTGGCACCCACTGATATCCAGGTTTAAGTCATGGAGCTGACCAACCGAAACCTGGTGATGTTCCCGCTGGATAGCTCCTGTCTGATCAATGCTGAGCATTACTGCTCCTCGCTCGCCCTGCTCGCCAAAGGTCAGGGGCTCCGGATTGCCCGGATAGGTATGGTAAACCGTAGCGCGGGGTTGATGCCAATGCCCGAGCAGGGCGTGGTGAAAGCCGGCGCTACGGAGATCGGCCTCGGTGAAAGGGGCGTGGGGGGACTGATTCTCCAGGGAGGCGAAATTGCCGATCTCCGAGCCATGAAAGAGGGCGAGATGAAGGCCTCTTCCAGCTACTCGAAAGCCGCTCAGCAGGTTGCCCGTGCCGGCCGGGGTGAGGTGAGCTGCCCCCCACAGGGTTAAGCCTTCCTCCAGCCGCAC
>JBOHUW010000097.1:0-6268 GCA_050734895.1 Candidatus Dormibacteraceae bacterium
ATCCAGAGGAAATCTCGGTTACCGCGGTAGCATCGCTCGGAGGGCCTAAAAACCGGCGAGCGAGACGGTTCAACAACCCTCCCCCCAAGCGCCTTATAAGCTTGCTCTTGGGGATACCCATCAGCATGAAAAAGAGGTTGTCGGTGTTCGAGTAATCGCCGTAGCAGAGGTGATAGCCGAGTTCGACCGGTACCGGAATATGCTCACCTAATCGAGTGAGCGTCCTGAGTACGTATTCGCGCTGATTTTCGAACCAAGGCGAGCTCATGAACAAGGGGACTCTATCCATCCACACCCTGACTTCATATGGAGCATCCCACTGAATTGCCAGCTCTTGGGATGGTATTGCCTTAATGATCTGATCGACCTCAGCCAGCAGAGCCGCCTCATAAGTCGCTTCAACCTGGCCCATATCCCGCCGGGAGATGACCATGGAGAGGATGTTGAGCGGGGTAGGTAGGCTGACCTGAAATCGGATACCGGGGGGAATCACCCCCTCATCTTTTAATTGACGGAAGACCGCATAGGAACTGAGGGCGGCTTCAGCGTAGCCAAGCGGCGGGAAGCTAATCTGAGTAGGATCGACGCCGGCACGGAGTTCGTAGGGCCTGAACGCCCGTGGTTTCAGAATCCCTCGAACCTGTTGGAAGGCAGGGTTTCGGGCAAACGCCTGCTCCCCCTGCCAAAGTATGAACAACGCTCGATTGCCGGTCTCCCCGTCCGGCATCCGTGAAATCCGATCGCCCAGCTCGGTGGCCAGGGTGAGGAAAACCTCAGCGGCCGAGGCGAGAGGAATGCTGCCCGCCAGATGAACTCCGCCAAGCTGTCCCATTTTAGCTGTTATTAACTCTCCCAAGTTTTACAGATTACCATCTGAGGATAGTTTTCACAACGGCACGTAACTTAATCCAAGCTGCGGAGCCTCCAAAACCACCTCCACCCTCTCGCTCTCGGTCAATCGATGGGCCAACTCCCAGGCCAGTGCGACCGAGCGATGTCGACCGCCGGTACAGCCCAAGGCCACGGTAAAACTCCATCGTTCCTCCTGTTCGGCGAAGGCGAGCATATTTCCGAGTAGGCTCTCCAGGTCGCGCAAAATTTTCCTGGCCCGGGGATCGCTCAGCACATACTGCCGCACTGCTTCATTCCGCCCGTCAAACTCCCTCAACTCCGTCTCCCAGAAAGGGTTGGGCAGGGCACGTAAATCGAGGGTCAGATTAGCATTGGATGGAGGAGTGGAGTGCTTGTAGCCGAAGGCGACAAGACGAACTAACACTCGCTCCCGCGGTCGCAGCTGCTCGGCCAAAGCCTGGGCCCCGGCCAACTCGATCCGATAATGGGCTCGCTCAAAGCTGCCCCCGGCCTCGCCGTCGTTGGCCCCCACATGAACCAGATAGTAGCGTTCACCCCGCCGATCGTATTCGCACAACTCCTCGGCGGTGGACCCGGGAAGCAGCACCGTCGCTCGCCCCACCGCCGCAAAATATTTCTCCGCCGCCGCCGCCTCTGGCCCACCGAATAAAACCGACTTCACAACAGCTCCTTCACCCGAAGCGCCACCGCTTCGGGAATACCCAACTTGATTAGCTCGGGCAGCGGGGCCGCGCGAACTCCCTCCAGCCCTCCCAGGGTGCGGAGTAACTTCCGCTTCCGAGCCGGGCCAATTCCCTCGACCGAATCCAGCGGCGAGGAGAGCGCCTGGCGGCTGCGCACCTTCCGATGTCGGGTGATGGCGAAGCGATGCGCCTCATCGCGGATTTGCTGGACCAGAAACATCCCGGGCGAATTGTGTTCCTGCACGATCGGCTGACTACGACCGGGAGCGAAAAGCTCTTCTCTCTCCTTGGCCAAACCGAAGGTCGGAATGTCGGTAAATCCGACCTCCTCCAACACCACGAGCGCCGCCGAAAGTTGACCCTTCCCGCCATCGATGATGATCAGATCGGGGCGGCTGGCGAAAGAGGCGTCGGCCCCCTCCCCACCCCGCCGGAGCAGCTCTTCCAGCCGCTCTAGGCGGCGTCGCAGCACCTCCTGAAGCATGGCGAAATCGTTCGGGCCAGGAGTATTGCGAATTTTGAAGAGGCGATAGTGCTCGGGACGGGGGTGGCCATCCTGAAAAACAACCATCGAGCCCACCGCCGCCTCCCCCTGTAAATTGGAGATGTCGTAACACTCGATCCGCCGCGGTGGCTCGGATAGCTCCAGCGCCTCGGCCAAGGCGGTCAGCATCGGCTCGGTTCGGCTACGGTCGTACTCGGTGCGAATGCGAAGCTGCTTCAGCTCCTCGACCGCGGTCTCCATCAGCTGCTCGACCAGGGCTCTCTTTCGCCCTCGCTGCGGCACCTCCAACTTGACCATCCCCCCTCGCCGCCCCGTTAACCAGGCGGCCATCGCCTCCGCCTCGGCGACCGGCCCGGGCAGGAGCACGCTCTGCGGAATGTGGGTGGCCTGACCATAATACTGGAGCAAAAAACCGCGCAACAGCTCCGCCTCATCTGCCCTAGCCGCACCCTCCAGCGGGTGACCATCATGCCCGATCATCTTCCCTTGCCGGATGTAGGCCACCTCGACGAAGACATCGCGGCCGTCGGCGGCATAGGCGACCAGATCCTGATCGTCGCCGCGCTGCACTGACACCTTCTGGCGATCCCCGATCTTCTCGATCGCGCTCAGCTGGTCCCGATAACGCGCCGCATTCTCGAAGTCCAAACTCTCTGCTGCCGTCGCCATCCGCTGCTCTAACTCATTCGTCAGGGCATCCGATCGACCGTCGAGAAAGAGGGCGACCTCCTCCAGACGGGCCCGGTAAGCCGAGGCGGAGATCCGCCCCTCGCACGGTCCAGGGCACCGCTGGATGTGATAGTCAAGGCAGATCTTGCCCTGCCGGAAGACCTCATCCGAACAGGTGCGAAAGGGAAAGAGGCGGCGCAGGCTCTTGACCGTACTGCGCAGCGACTGTGAACTGGTGTAGGGGCCGAAATAGCGGGCCCCATCATCGGCCAGGCGGCGGGTGTAATGCACCCGGGGAAACTCCGCCGCCAGGGGTAGCTTGAGGTAGAGATAGTTCTTATCGTCGCGCAGCCGAATGTTGTAGCGAGGCCGGTAGTGCTTGATCAGATTGCACTCCAAAACCAACGCCTCCACCTCGTTGGCCGCCTTGACAAACTCGAAATCATAGACCCGCTGGAGGAGTTCGGTCAACCGGGGATTGGCCGCTCCGGTTTTCGAGAAGTAGGAGCGGAGGCGGGAGCGCAGCCGCACCGCCTTACCGACATAAATCACCTGACCGCCCTGATCCCGGAAGAGGTACACCCCGGGGCTGTCCGGCACCGCCCGCAACCGCCGTCGGATCGTCTCGCTGAATTCGGCCATTGCTGCAATTTTACCGGCCGCCATGAATTTGCCTTGCCTGACCAGGATCCTCCTTGAAATCCCCCACCAATGCTGCTATTATGCAGGCATGGCGGTTTCAATTACGGTTCGCAATGTTCCGGATGAAGTGCGCAACGAGCTCGCAGCACGGGCAGGTCGATCTGGCAACTCGCTGCAGCAATTCTTATTGAACCAGTTCATTAATATGACTTCTCGGCCTTCCATGGAAGAGGTCATCCGGCGGGCGCGGGCCCGAGTTGCGGCGACTGGGACACGGCTTTCAATTACCGATATTCTGGACGACCACGATAGCGATCGCCGGTGACGCTTAGACTCCACGACCGGCCAGAAGTCGTTATTGATGCTTCTGTGGTCATCGCCTTGCTCGTTGATGAAAGCGAGGTGGGAGAGTGGGCCACTTCATCATTGGCCGGGGTTCGGCTGCTGGCCCCTGACCTAATGCCCTACGAGGTAACCAATACCCTTCGCCGACATGTTTTTCGTGGAATGATCGATATCAGTACCGCGGTTAGTGCTCACCTTGATCTGACCGAATCCTCCTTTGAGCTCTATCCCTACAGCTCCCTGGCTGAGCGAATTTGGGAGTTGCGCGAAAATTTAACCTCTTACGATGCCGCCTATGTCGCGCTCGCCGAACTCATGAACGCTCCGCTGATCACCCTGGACTCCCGGATCGGGCGTGCCACCGGCCCTCACTGCCGGATTATCACCTTCCCGGAAGTGATTTAGCCCAGCCGGTCGAGCTTGGCGGCGAGGATGAAATCGTTCTCAGTCAAGCCGCCGGCAGCGTGAGTCCATAGCTGCACCCGGACGCTTCCCCACTGGACCAGCAGATCGGGGTGGTGTCCCTCGGCTTCGGCTACCTCGGTGATCCGATTGACGAAATCTACCGCGCTCTTGAAATCGGGAAAGCCGAAGCGCTTGACCAGCTGTTGGTGATCCTTGGCGGACTCGATGCTCCAATGGGAGGCGAGCTGGTTCAGCAGTGGTTCAGCCTCGACCGTCGAGAGAGGCTTGACCCCACCCTCGCAGGGTAGGCAGCGCCGCTCGACCAACGATTCAGCGTCCATTATAAGACCATTTTAACTATTTGGATCAGACTACCGAGTCCGGATCAAGCAGCCACTCCGGCTGACCAAGCCTCCTGCCAAGAGCTCTATCGATGCTGAGAAAAGAGCTACGAGTCCGCTGAGCCAATGCCACATATAGCATCTCATATAGAGAGTGATCATCGTATCTACGAGATAGCTCCCAAGCTCGTTCCACATCCTGGCGATTGTCCGTCGGTCTAATCGGCAGTTGCCCCAAAGCACGAAAAGAGAGGTCAGCTTCAGCTCCCAACCACTGTCTCCGTCGAACCCCGGTAAGCAGAGTATTACCCACCTCTTCCCACATGATTCGGGGGGCCACCAGCTCTACATGCTGCTCCATAAGCTTTACAAAACAACGGATGCAAGAATTCTCTGGATTTCGATTCGGAGACACCCAATCTACCACTACACTGGCATCGACAACCAACACAGGGGTCAGCGATTCCACCGATTTGTATGGCTACGATCCCACCGATCTTCGAGGAGTAGATCAGAGGCGGGTTCGATTGGACCTCGAGACGTCCAGAGCTGCTTAGAATATTTTTCGGACCACTCGGCAAGGCTCAACATCTGCGAATTGCTAGTCTGAAGTCGCTCCCAATCCTGGCGCTTGATAAGCAACCGATTGCCACGTCTGCTGGCCGGAAGACCCCCGGCTCTGATCCAGCGCCGCACCGTCTCCGGGGTGCGACGACTCGCCTTCGCCGCCTCTTCTACGCTGACATAATCATCAATCACATCACCAGCTTACTACATCTTCTTTCGTTGACGGCGTAGTAAAGCAGGGAAGGCTAAGGGGATTGAGCTTAATTTGCGCCCATAACACGTCTGATAACATTAACTTCAAAGATGGATGCTTCTCAGTTGGCGGCGATGATCGACCACACCCTGCTCAAGCCGGAGACCACTGGTCAGCAAATCTCTATTCTCTGTCAGGAAGCGGTAGAGTTCAACTTCGCCACCATCTGCATTAACCCGGTGTGGGTAAAGCTGGCGGAAGCCGAGCTTCGTTCCTCATCAGTTCGGGTTTGTGCCCCGGTCGGATTCCCCCTGGGAGCATCCCTCTCCTCAATCAAGGCCGCCGAGGCGGATCAGGCTTTAAGCGATGGCGCTGAAGAGATCGATATGGTAATGAACATTGGAGCGCTGCGGGAGGGTAATCTCCACGTTGTTGAGGAAGACATTGTCGCGGTGAGACAGGCCGTAGGTAAAGGGCTGCTCAAGGTAATAATCGAGGCGGCCGCCTTGAATTCCGAGCAGATCATCTCGGCCTCCCGCATCGCGATGATTTCCGGCGCCGACTACGTCAAGACCTCCACCGGTTTCCACCCGTCGGGCGGGGCTACCGTTGAACAGGTCAAATTAATCAGAGAGGCGATCGGCACCCGAGCTCGGATCAAGGCGGCGGGCGGCATTCGCAATCTCGCCACCGCTCTCAGCCTGATCGAGGCCGGCGCCGATCGATTGGGAACCAGCAGCGGAGTGAGCATCATCCAAGAGATGGAGCGCCCCCAGCAACGCCCTGCTCAACCCTCCGGGTAGCTAACCCCCACCCCGCCCAAGCCACAATAGCCGCCGGGATTCTTGGCCAGGTACTGCTGGTGATACTCCTCGGCGAAGTAGAACTCCCCGGCGACGGCGATCTCCATAGTGATCTCCCCCCGGCCCGCAGCCGAGAGGGCTCGCTGATACTCACGTCGTGAATGTTCGGCTGCCCGCCGTTGAGCCTCATTCTCAATCAGAATCAGCGAGCGGTACTGGGTTCCGACACCATTGCCATGCCC